>JAEDNJ010000005.1 GCA_016302525.1 Phascolarctobacterium sp.
TACTATATTTATAAGGGCTTATTATCGTTTTCTATTTTAGTTAACCTTTTATCAATTTACGGTTGACATAATTCCTTGTATGCTCTATAATAGCAATTGTTAACCAGTTGCTCAATTGTAGTTAACTATTTTGGAGATGCACTTTTATGTATAACCGAAACCCAGTTTCTCAAGTGCCAAGCACTAGTAAGTTCTCAGAAGCTTTTTGAGCAACTATCTTTTATTACGAAGTTCTATCAATTATCCTAGCAATACATGAAAGATCCTGCTCAAACCCAACTAATTATCTGGAGGACAGCCTATGAATAGTGTTAGTATCAACAAAGAAATTACCGTTACCGCTCTTTTGTCTGCTCTGATTCTGATCTCGGGGGCCTTTAAAATTCCTTCTCCCCTACCCGGTGGAGAATTTCAGCTTTCTGCTCCTATTGCAGTACTTATCTGTGCTCTTTTTGGCTTTAAGAAATATATCTCTGCTGGCATTATCGCCAGTCTCCTGGGGCTTATTTTAGGCACGGCCAATCCTTTGAATGTAACTGTAGCCATGGTCTTCAGGATTGTAGCTGGCGTCATTCTCTATTTGGGACATAACAGTTATCCAGCTATTGCTCTATCTGGTCCCTTAGGGACCTTTTCGGCTCGCATAGTCCTCTCACTTATGACAGGTATCAGCTGGAAGGTACTTGCCTTAGCGGCCTTTCCAGGCATGGTCTTTACAGCTGTTGTTTCCGTAATCTTCTATAAGCCAGCTAAAAAACTGCTTTCTATCATTCTCTAATAAACGCGCGCAAGATTTGCAAGGCTTTTTCTTTTACTGTATTTTTTCCAGTCATTTAGCAATTAGTAATACAGTAACCTTTGATTACGCTGCCAGGCTTTTTCAGGCAGGGGTTGTCTATAGCTGGGAACAATTTTAAAACCATCTAAGTGCTAATTTTCATTTTGCAAAGTTATCTCCCTTCTATATTTTAATATTAACTTCCCCAAAGGAAGCTCTCGTAAAGGATGTGTAAGTAATGGGTAAAGGAATTTTTATTACTGCTACGGGCACCGATATAGGTAAAACCTATGTCACTGCCCTTCTCGTCAAAAAGCTGCGTGAGGCAGGCTTAAACGCCGGCTATTATAAGGCGGCTCTAAGCGGAGCTGAGCCTGGACCCAACGGTCTAGTTCCAGGTGATGCGGCCTTTGTTGCCAAAACTGCCGGTCTCACAGAAGCTCCGAGCCAGATGGTTTCCTACATTTACGAGGAAGCAGTTTCGCCGCATTTAGCAGCCCAAAGAGAGGGCAATCCAGTCGAGCTAGTCAAGGTGGCGCAGGACTATGCTAAGTCACTAGAAAAATATGACTATGTTACGGTAGAAGGCAGCGGCGGTATCATCTGCCCTATTCGTTGGGATGAGCAGCATATTCTTCTAGAGGATATTATCAAGGAGCTCAAGCTTGGAACTCTAGTAGTAACAAACGCAGCTCTAGGCTCTATTAACGCCCTTGTGCTGACCACCTATTATCTCAAAGAGCACCAGATTCCCGTGCGTGGCATCATTCTCAACAACTATGATGAAACAAACTTCATGCAGGCTGATAACAAAAGGATGATGGAGGCTATTAGTGGCTACCCGGTTATCGGCATAGTAAAGCCTAAGGGCAAAGATATAGAAATAGACCTAGAGCTTTTGCGAAGCTGTTATAAATGAGTATATAAACGAAGGAGAGTATTATGAGTAAGCATGCAGAAGAATTAGCAGCAAGGGATTTTGCCCACATCTGGCATCCCTGCTGTCAAATGAAGGACTACGAGGAGCTTCCCTCCATTATCATTGACCATGGTAAAGGGGCTTATCTTTATGATGTGGATGGCAATGCCTATTTGGATATCATCAGCAGCTGGTGGTGTAACCTACTAGGTCACTGTAATCCGCAAATCAACGCCAGCATTAAAAAGCAGTTAGATAAGCTGGAGCATGTCATCTTTGTTAATCTGAGCCACGAAACAGCTATTGAGCTGGTTGATGAGCTCTTAAAAGTGCTCCCGAAAGGTCTTACCAAGTTCAATTTTGCAGATAATGGTTCCTCTTCTGTAGAAATTGCCTTAAAAATGGCCTTTCAATATTATTATCAAACAGGCAAGCCTAAAAAGCAGCGCTTCATGTGCCTCACAGAGGGCTATCACGGCGAAACCATTGGCGCTCTTTCTGTAGGCAGCATGGACCTTTTTGCACAAATCTATAAGCCTATGATGATGAATAATATTCATGTCGAAGCTCCCGACTGCTATCGCTGTCCCTTTGGCAAGAAGAGAGACAACTGTCAATGTGAATGCTTCCAATTTGCTGAAAAAGCCTTTGCTCAATATGCAGAGGAGACTGCAGCCATTATCGTAGAGCCTATTTTACAAGGCTGTGCTGGTATGCGTATCTATCCGCCACTATATTTGCAAAAGCTGCGTCAGCTCTGCGATAAATATGATGTCCTGCTCATTGCAGACGAAATTGCTACAGGCTTTGGCCGTACAGGAAAAATGTTTGCCTGCAACCATGCCGACATTACTCCTGATATTATGTGTATCAGCAAGGCCTTAACAGGTGGTTACATGCCTATGTCCATTGTCTGCACCACAGAAAAGCTTTACAACGCCTTTTATGACGACTACAACAAGGGCAAGCAATTTATGCACAGCCACACCTATGCCGGTAACCCCCTAGGCTGCGCTGCCGCTCTTGCCGTGCTAAAAATTCTACGCGAAGATAAAATTCTCGAAAAGGCTCAGGAAAAGGCTGCCTACTTCCACGAAGCCTTGGAAAAGGCCTTTGGCGACCACCCCAATGTGGGTGAAATTCGCCATATCGGTCTTATCAATGCTATTGAGCTGGTCAAGGACAAGCAATCTAAGGAGCCCTATCCTACAGATAAGCGCCTCGGTTATGAAATATACAAGAAGGCTCTGCCTAAGGGGCTCTTGCTCCGTCCCTTGGGCAATGTCATTTACTTTAATCCTCCCTTAAATATCGATAAAGCCGACCTTGATAGGGCTATCGTCATAGCAAAGACTGCTATGGAAGAAGTAATTGGGAGATGATTGCATGAGCTTATACAGTGTCAAAATGCGGGCCTCAAAAAATGCGCACCATGTCTCAGGAGCAGAGCGCATCTTAAATCAAGAGGACCTGCCTCAGGCAGTAAGCTGCCTTACGCAAAGAGCCCTGCATCACAGCCTGGGCACAGCAGATTTCATCAATTTTAAGGTGGAGGCTTTGGCAGAGGCAGAGGTTAAACATTTGCCAGCCCTGCCCGTATCTACTCGCCCCTGCACCACAATTGCAGAAAGCTTTGCACTTATGACAAGTCTCTTAAAGGAGCTAAATCTTGCTGAGCCTGTGAAACTCGTCGAACTCTTACGCAGCACTCATCCTATGCGCGGGGCCATTCTCTATGACGTGGCCACCAATAAGCAGCTTGAGCCTGACCCAGAGCGAGGCATCAGAGTTACTTATATGGATGCAGCAGGAGCAGGCTGCAGCTCTAGCGGCAAAAACCACTTTCGTGAAGCCCTAGTATTGGCTACTAAGGTCGTCAACACTCCCGGCATGCTGGCAGAGCTCTGTATGTCGGACGACCCCGACTATGTAACGGGCTATCTTGCTTCCTTGAAGCACGGCTATACCAGGCTTACGCCTCTAAAATCCGTTGGCGACCCTCACGGAGGCAGGGTCTTTATCTTCGATAGTCGTCTAGGTGACCCAGCGCAAGCTATACACTTTTTGGAGAAAGAGCCCGTGCTCGTTGATGGTCTGCCTATAGAAGCACCTGCCCTGCCCGACCCCGAAGCCCCCTTCGCTGAGGCCCTTGCCCAGCTGAAACAAAAGTCCCTTTATCGCAGTATGCGCACTATGACGAGCGAGCAGGCCCGCCACAGCACAGTAAACACCAAGCCCATGCTGCTGATGTCCTCTAACAGTTATTTGGACCTAACTGCTGACCCCAGGGTTAAGGCAGCAGCGGTGGAGGCTGCTCAAGCCTGGGGAGCTGGCAGCGGCGGCAGTAGGCTTACTACAGGCAACACCCTTCTTGCCGAGCAGCTGGAAAACAAGCTCGCTCAGCTCAAGGGTAAGGAAGCGGCCCTTCTCTTTAATACCGGCTACATGGCTAATTTAGGTATTATTAGCGCCCTTGCAGATAAGGAAAGCGTTATCTTTTCGGATGAGCTCAATCACGCCAGCATTATTGATGGTTGTCGCCTGAGCCGCGCTCGCCTCGTAGTCTATAAGCATAATGATATGCAGGATTTAGAAGCAAAAATCAAGCAAACACCCTGCAGCAAAGGGCTCATTGTTAGTGATGCCGTCTTTTCCATGGATGGAGACATCCTCAATTTGCCCGACTTTGTTGCTCTCGGCGAAAAATATCACCTGCTCACTATGGTAGACGAGGCCCATGCAACGGGTGTCATAGGTGCTACAGGCAAGGGCATTGTCGAACACTATGGCAATAAATATGCACCAAATCTCATTATGGGCACCCTGAGCAAAGCTCTTGGCTCCGAAGGAGGCTTTGTCTGCGCTAGTCGTGTGCTTAGAGAATATCTTATTAACAAGGCACGCAGTTTCATCTTCTCTACAGCCCAGTGTCCTGCAGCCTTGGCAGCAGCTCACAAGGCTATTGAAATCATAGAAGCTGAACCCGAACGAGTAAGGGCTTTGCAGCAAAATGTGCTTTACTTTTGTTCCTGCTTAAAGGAGCTGGGTATAGAGGCCAGCTCTCCTACCGCCATTATTCCTCTTGTCGTTGGTGACGAAGCCCGTGCTCTTGCTGTAGCTAAGGAGCTAGAGGAAAAGGGAGTTCTCATTCCTGCTATCCGCTATCCCACTGTGCCTAAGGGTACGGCGCGTTTACGCATAGCGCTGATGGCTACGCATACTCAAGCCGAACTCAAACACACGGCAGAGCTTATCAAGCAAGCCCTGGAGCATCATCAATAGATTTCTAAAAAACCTCCATTTTAAGCTCTCTTAGATAAGCCTTAGCACAAATAAAAAACCGCTTAGATACCACAGCCATGGGTGATATTTAAGCGGTTTATTTGCTTTGGAGCTAGCGGCGTGAATCGAACACGTGACCTGCAGGTTACGAATCTGCTGCTCTACCTACTGAGCTACGCTAGCATATAGACTAGTATAATCTATAGAGCCGTGTTTGTCAATACTACCTTACTCTAAATAAGCGGCAGTAATCTTGCCTACATAATAGGTGTGCCAGTCCTTGTCTGCATACCATTTAGCAGCCACAGCTGTATCCACATGGTTCTCCTCCATAGTCCTGGTTTCCACAACCTCACATTCAATTTGCAGGCCTGCTCCCTTGATAATAGGAGCCTCGACAGTTTGCGCTGCTTCCGTTTCTAAATCAGCAGCAGCAAATTTATCAATATTACGGCCAGACTTAGTACCGCAAATACCCAGAGCCTTTTGAAAGCCCTCATTTACAGGAATGCTAACGGTGAACACAGGATTATTATCTAGCAGAGTCTTAGTATAACGAGATGCGCGTACCATAACAGTCAGAGTGGGCATACCCCATTGAAAGCCTAGCTGTCCCCAGCCAATGGTCATAGTATTATCCAATCCCTCAGCAGCCACATTCAGGAAAGCGCCCTTAGATAGAACCTTTAAAATAGTTTCAGCGTGCTCAAAAGCGTTTATATTTTGCATAGTATCCTCCATATATCCAGTGACCTCAGCCACCTTATTTCCTGGGAAATAGCTTCAAAAAAAGTATCTCGCCCCCTATTATAACAGAAAGCGAGATACCTGGCTATGTAAATTTTATTTTACGATAGGAACAGTAAGGCTGCCCATGGGCATAAGAATCAGCTTATAATCCTCGCCAACAATTTCTTTAGCGCGAGCCATAGCCTCATCTACAGAATCAACGGATTCAAACATCATCTTTTGCGCCAGCTCCTTATCCAGCTTAGAAACTAAGATAAATTTAGCCTTCTTCATCAGGCGAGTTACGGCAAAGGCCTTGTGCTTGCCAATAACGAAGTTTTGCGCCAGCTGCTCACGAATCAAATCTGGGTCGGGGTTTTCGCTGATAGCCTTTTCCAGTGCAGCACTGCCAGAGCCCTCAATGCACTCTGCCAATATAATTACAACGCCGCCCTGCTTAACTGCGCAAACTGCATTATCCATAGTCTTTTGCATTTGGTAAACATTGATATCCTTAGGATAGCCGCCGCAGCTAGCAATAACAATATCAGCAGGCTCAGGAATGGGAGCACCATAAACAACATCTACATATTTGCAGGCTTCTAAATGCGCCTCGTACCAATCACCAGCAAAAATCTTGGTGAATTCGTGCTTATCGTTTAAAACAGCATTAAAGAGGAAAACAGGGTGCTTAGCCGCAAAAAGTCTTACGCCCTCAACCTGGTCTTCATAAACAGGATTGCCGTGGAGCTTGCCCAGACCAGAGTTAGGGTCGAGCATGAGGCTGTGATTACGGCGTACACATTCCATGGCAGCAACGCCAGGCAGTATCGCCTTACGTCCTCCACCATAGCCACTAAAGAAGTGGTGTACGATAGTACCCGTAGCGATTATTAAATCCGCCTCACAAACCAGCTTGTTAATGAGTACAGGTGTACCTCTAGAGGTAGCACCAAAATAATTAAAGTCCTCTGCCACATTGCAGTCGCTGTTAAACATTTCCAGTCTGCCAGCAACCTCGGCACCAACGCCCTCCACCATTTCCTCGTGGGTCATAGCACGGTGGGTGCCCAGAGCAAAGACAATGCGCATATTTTCATCTGGTACGCCTAGCTTGTTCATCTCATTGACTAAAATCGGCATAAAATCAAAGCTGTTCGCTACACGCGTAGGGTCATTACAGATAAAGCAAATCTTCATGCCGGGCTTAACCAGCTCATTAATAGGAGCACTGTTGATAGGATGATAGATGGCATCTAAAACAGCAGCCTTCAGGTTTTCTACCAAAGGAGTTTTAGCAACATTAAGTTCCGCGAGCACGCGTTCCTGCTCTACGCTAAAATCCATCTGGCCATGGCCATAATGATAAGAGTAATTCGCTAAAGTCATGGTACACCTCCATAAGTCTACGCCCAGCCGGGCACATTTAATATATACTAATAGCAAGTATTATCATGTTTTATTGTAGCATATTTTTTGGGTTTTTACTATATATATTTCTCTAAAAATCTATTACTATATTTATTGCACCAATAGAATTCATCTTTTTAAGCTGTAATTAGTTTAGCAGCTCTATAGCAACAGCAGTAGCTTTTCTTATTCTGTTATTACTACAGCCAACTTAATTTTGCACCTGTTTGATAATACTTGTTGCTTATTGCCTACCAGGATGGTTAGATGTTTTTAGTAATTACTATATGAATATTAGTCTTGCTTATTTCATATTAACCTTCTTTGGAATAGCGTCAAAACAATTTAAGCAAGTTTTATACTAGATACATTGGAGCATTAGCCTTACATATCTGAAGAAAGCAAAAGACGGACACCAGCAGGTATCCGTCTTTTTACATTTAAAGCTTAAATAAGAAGTAGGCTGCACTGGAAACCAGCACCGTCAGCGTAATCATGATAGGATCAGCAATGGAGGTGCGGTAGTTCTCGGGATTATAGCGTGCACGCTTACGGAAGGGACGCGCATCCAGAAGCTCCATGGGATTTTCGGTTAAGCCCATGAATTCCTTATACAGCACATACCAGGCCTGACCTAGGGCTGCGCAGAGAGCACAGAGAGCATGGCTGACTAAGGAAACCAGATAAGCAAAGGGCTTACGATAGAACCAGTCTGTATCCAAAGAGATGGCCGTATGCGGCTCCATCTTCGGCAGATACATCAGGAAGGGTATCATAGCCATGCCATACATTTCGATAGTCATCAGTACGCCGCTAGCAGTGTAGGGCGCTCTAGCCGGCATATCGTAGGGCAGATATTGGTAAATCATGTTGGGGAATAAACCGTACATAATGCAGAGGCCAGCTGCCAGCACCATAGCGATTTGCATATTGATGGGAACCGGGCGTTCTACCGTAGCACCCTTATCCTCCGGACGCAGGAAGATGAACCAGCCCATCTTCAGAGGAATGGATAAGAAGGTACCGATAGAAGCAACCTCTAGCAATGTATAAGCCCAGCTAGAGAAGGCAGCCGTGGATTCAATCGCCAGAGGCTTAGTTACAAAGCCAAAGAAGGGCGGAATACCACCGATAGAAAGAGCGGCAATAAAGAAGCACAGAGTTACCAGAGGCAGCTTTTTCTTGACATTGCCAATCTCGTTAATGCGTTTAATGCCAGTAGCGTAAATAATAGCACCAGTGCACATAAAGAGCAGGCCCTTGTAAACGATATTAGAGAAGGCCAGCGTAGCAGCACCGTTGAGACCCAGAGCAGAGCCTACGCCAATAGCGGCTACCATGAAGCCTACCTGGCTGCTGATATGGTGAGACAACAGCTTGCGCATATTGTTTTCCATAACCGCAAAGCAGGCACTATTGAGAGCCATAAAGCAGCCAACCCAGACGAGAATATCCCAGCCCGCAAAAATGCGAATCAGGGAGTAAACAGCAACCTTCGTTGTAAAGGAGCACATGAAGACGCCGCCGGTCAGGGTGCTTTCGGGATAAGCATCCGCAATCCAGCCGTTGAAGGGCGGAATGGCAGTATTGACAGCTACGCCCAGGAAAATAGCCCAAAAGGCCAGGTCATGGGGACCAGCCACTAAATTGCTAACGAGGAAATCTCCCTGGCTAACCTTCATAAAGATACCAGCTAAGAGGAAGTTGCCGCCCAGCATATGTACCAGGATATAACGGAAGGCAGCCTTACGAGATTCGGGAGTATGGTTGCACCAAACTAGGAAAACAGAGGTAACAGCCATGGATTCCCAGAAGAAAATCAGGGTGAGCCAGTCCTTGGCAAAGGTAACACCTAGGGCGCCGCCTGCATAGCCAAGAGCACAAAGAGCTTCCATGCGATTTTCATTGTGACAAGCATAGATGCCGCCGATGAGGGCAATCACAGCAAAGACAAAACCAAAAATGTAGGCCAGCTTATCTACATATAAATAATGCAGCGTGTAGTCATTCATAAAGGTTGTGCTCAGGTCTGTGCCTACAGGCAGGGTCAGCATAGCTCCCAGCGCCAACACCGGACCTAAGACTAGTACCACACGGCGCAGAGCCTTGGGTACTATTGCAGCAATAAAGCCCATCAGCATGAGAATAATACCAGGATGAAGGTTACTCATCTTGCTCACCTCCATCATAGTAATTTTCGGGACGCAGCAGGAAGAAGCTCATAATTATTTTTGCCATAATGATGAGGAACCAGCAGCCTACAAAGCCGAAGAAAATATCATAGCCATAGGGCAGCGGCCAGTGCTGATGCAGGTGGATACCAGCCATTTCAGCGCCGAGGCAGGCTACCATAACTATACCGATAAGAATATAGAGAGTCTTTTTATTCAGCTTATCCATTGCTTACCAACCTCCTGTCCAGCCGGCACAGATGGCTTGAGATGCCATGGTCGCTAATCTAAAGAAATGTGGGTAGGCGTCGGGGATAACGCCCAGAATAATGCTCAGGATTGCCGTACAGCAGATAGGAATTACCATGCAATTGGAATGCTCGCCATACTTGCGAATACCCTCCTGCGGGTCCTTACGGAAGAAGGCCATTTGCACTACCGGTAAGAGATAGCCGCCAGCCAGAAGAGCAGAAGCAATCCACACAACGATGAAGATGGGCTTACCAGCCTGCAGAGCGCCCAGAGCCAAATTCCACTTGGAAATAAAGCCTACGAAGAAGGGAATACCAGCGATACCCAGGGAAGCAATGGTGAAGCAGGTCATGGTATAGGGCATTTTCTTAGCTATACCATAAAGCTCACTGATTTGGTTTCTGTGGGTACGCGCGATGATAGCACCAGCGCACATAAAGAGGGTAATCTTCATAACTGCATGAGCTACCAGATGCAGGTACGCGCCCTTGATTGCCATAGGCGACAGCAGCGAAGCGCCTAGAACGATGTAGGACAGCTGACCAATGGTAGAGAAGGCCAGACGACGCTTCAGGTGGTCCTGGCGCAGAGCCATGAGCGAGGAGATCAGAATGGTGAGGGCAGCAGCCCAAGCCAGCAAATCAATCAAACCAATTTGGCTCAGCAGCTTAGGTCCGAAAACGAAGCCGATAATACGCAGCACGGCGAAAACACCGGTCTTAACAACTGCAACCGCATGGAGCAGAGCAGAAACGGGGGTAGGCGCAACCATCGCTGCGGGCAGCCAGCCGTGCAGGGGCATTACTGCAGCCTTTACAGAGCCAGCCATAATCATCAGAATAAAGATGAATTGAATTACCCATTTCGGAGCCATGTCGATGGTCAGGATACCGCCAGCCTTGAAATCAACAGTGCCAGCAATGCAGTAAACTGCAATGATACCTACCAGGAATAATTGGCCGGAAATAAGGGTGTAGATTAAATACTTACGGGCAGCCATCAAAGCCTCTTGGTTACGATGGTGCAGCACCAAGGGATAAGAAGCCAGGGTTAACAGCTCGTAGAAGAAGAAGAAGGTCAACAGGTTAGCAGACATTGCTACGCCCATGCAGGCACTAATACATACTGCAAAGGCTGCAAAATAACCTGTTTGTTCGCCTTCCTGGTTACAGCGCATGTAGCCTATGGAGTAGAAGTGTACAGGAATCCATAGCATGGATGCCAGCAGAGCAAAAATCATGCCAGCCGGATCTGTACGCAGGGTTAGGCCAAGAGTGTCAGTAATTTGGCACAGAGTGTATTCATAAGCATCACCAGCTAAGACAGCGGGCAGCATAGAACAGATAATGCCAAACTTTGTAACAGCAGCCAAGGCGCCCCAGGCTTCACGCACATTGCGGTGTTTTTCACCAGTAAAGGCAATGAGCAAGGCTGCCAGCATAGAAACAGCAACGGCTAAAAAGGGTCTGCAATCGATAATCGTCATTTTACAAACACCTCCGGTAAGCCAAGTTTAAGAATATTGACAACAATATCTGCACTGCAGAAGCCAAGCACTAGCACGCCGATACCAACGCAAGCGATGGGCACGACCATTTCCCAGGGCAGGCCCAGGAAGGTTGTGGGCGGTTTAACCTCTGTTAAGGAGGCTTCACGCTGAACAAACATCTGCTCAATAATACGGAAGAAATAAATTGCATTCAACAGGGAGCTGATTACCAGCACAGGAATATAAATATATTCATGCGCAGTGTAGGAGCCCAGCATTAAATACCATTTACTGAAGAAGCCAGCTGTAGGCGGCAAGCCAATCATGGAAAGAGAAGCCAGCGTGATGGTTACACTACTGAACATCATCTTTCTATTCAGACCGCCCAGGCGATAAATATTTACCTCGCCGAAGCGATAGCAGATACCACCTGTTACAAGGAAGAGCGCACTCTTCATGAAGGCGTGGTTGATGATATGCAGCACAGCACCGATGAAGCCATATACATTGCCCATAGCGATACCAATGGCGATATAGCCGATTTGCGCAACAGAGGAATAAGCCAGCATACGGCGCAGGTCATATTGAGCCAGGGCCATAAAGGAGCCAATCAGCATACCGGCAATGCCCAGGATACCGATGACATTCAGTGCACTGTGTACTACAGGGTTATCTACCTTGAAGATATAGTACATGAAACGAATCAGCGCATAGGCAGGAGCCTTACTCATCAGACCAGCGATAAAGGGAGCTGCTGCAGGATGAGAGAAGGTATAAGCATCGGGCTGCCAGCCGTGGAGCGGGAACAGCGCCATTTTAATGCCAAAGCCGATAATGAAGCAGGCAATAGCCATTGCCACCAGCGGAGAATTCATGAAGGGAGCCACACGCTGAGCCATATCTGCCATGTTCAGAGTACCGGTGATAGCGTACATATAGCCAACACCCAACAGGTACAGGGAAGCGCCGATAGTGCCCATTAACAGATAACGGAAGGCTGCCAGCATGGACTTTCTGCCGCCCAGAGCAATAAGACCATAACCAGACAGAGACATAATTTCCAGATAAACATACAGGTTAAATACGTCACCGGTAATAATCATACCGCAGAGGCCTACAGTTAAAAGACCGAACAGCGTATAATAACCACCCACATGGAGCCAGTCCTCGTCCTTCACGAAGGGACGGGCGTAGAGGGAGATTACCATGGAAAGGAAGGTTACTAAAACTGCCAGACAGCTGTTTAAGGGGTCCAGCACGAACTCAATACCAATAGGAGGCTGCCAGCCACCCATGTAGTAGTGAATTGCCTTGCCACCCTGAGCAACAACCTGCTGCAGCACAGAAACCGCACTAGCAAAGGCGCCCACGATGGAGGCCATAACGATATAGCAGCCGAGATTACGGCTCATGCGGCTGAACAGCATACATAAAAGAGAAGCTGTCATCGGCAAAAGCACGATAAAGACGGGGGCATGATGTGCAAAAATACTCATTTACTAGCCCTCCTCAAAACCTCGGTCTCTTCTACAGAGCCATAGATTTCTTTGATACGCATCAGGAGCGCCAGCGCTACGCCCGTAGTACCCAGGCTAACAACAATGGCTGTCAGCATAAGACCATGAGGCAGCGGGTTGATGTACATATCAGGATTTGTGGTAACGCCGTTTTGGATAGGAATCATAGCTCCATCCTTTTGGGCAAAGCACAAATAGAAGAATATTACTGCAACCTGCATAACATTCATTGCCATCAGCTTCTTCATATAGTTTTTGCTCAAAACCATACCAAAGACGCCAAGGAAGAAGAGGATCATTACTAATGTATAAATGCCTCTAGTTTTTAAGAACTCATTCAGCACTTCCATCTTCTTCACCTCTCTTTACAATACCATCCAACAGATTGATAATGGTCATCATAACGCAAATCGCAACGCCAATCTCAATCAGGAAAATGCCCAGAGCGTGCATTTCGTGAGCAGGCTCCAATTTAATGGGCATATAGTTATAATTCAGGAAATAGTCTGCACCACCGAATATGGTCAGCCAGCCGGTGAAGGCATATAAAAAGGTGCCAATACCAGCCAGAACAACAGCAGTTTCACCTAAAACATTGAATTTGGTATCAAAGCCAAGAATCAAGCGGGCCAGCAATACGCCTACAGAAAGCAAAGCGCCTGCCTGGAAACCACCGCCCGGAGAATACTCGCCCAGGCAGAGAACATAGATACCATAGACAATAGTGAAGGGAACCAGCATCCGGAAGGCAACATTTAAAATGATTCCACCAAAGGGCTCTTTCATTTGATTACCTCCCCTGCTTCTTTATCCTCAGGCTCGCCCTCTTTACGGCGACCTACAGTGTTACTGGTTAAAAGCAATACTGTTGTCAGACCAGCCAGAAACATTACAGAGGTTTCCCACATAGTATCGAAGCCTCTATAGTCGATAATAACACCAGTTACGATATTGGGAGAACCGGTGTCCTCGGCACTGCGCTCGATATAAACGGGGGTAACATGCTGGTTAGGGGCTGATTTAACATCACCGATAGGAGGTAAATAGGTTACGAGGGTACAGAACATTGCGGTAACAACCGCCAGCATTACAGATACTAAACCACGCATTATTTACACCACCTATCTATCTTCTTCAAGGAAGCTACAAAGAAAATGGTGGAGACAGTGCCGATAACCGCTTCGGTAAAGGCAACGTCAGGCGAACCCATCATCAAATAAAGCAAAACGGCGCAGAAGCTGAAAGCGCTATAAATTATTGCTGCACTTAAAATATCCTTGCAGAAGATTACTGCACAGGTTATTAAAATCAGGATTACGAGGAGAGCTGCTTCAATAATGTATATTTGCATTTATTTACCCTCCTTAGACTTATGATTACGTTTAGTATGGATATGCTTCTTATGATTTTTGTGCTTACCCTTAAAGGACTTGTGAGCAACAACATGAGCGCCAATATGATCACCAATAACGGGAGCATCAGCAACATCCACGATAGTACCGATAGTGTCGGAAACATGACCGCCACTATAGATTTTTACAGTGCCCTCGCCCTCTCTGGGGTCAACATTCAGATTGCCCAGAGGCTCGCTTAAAATGTGCTCCTGGTTCAGGGCTCTTGCAGCCTCGCTCTCCCGTACGCTGAGCACGGTCCAAACCGGATGGCCCGTCTTATAAGCAGCCTTACACAGAATATGAGAGCCAATAGGGTTAGCTAAGAATACGAATAAGAATACAAAACCAATTTTTGCTGCCGTCAGGGTCGGTCCCTCCAATATAATTAAGCCAATAAAGGAAAGCACACAGCCCAGGGTTTCACTGTTGCCGGAGGCGTGCACACGGCAATAGAAATCAGGCAGTCTCATCATACCTACAGCAGAGCCGATAAAGAAGATAGCACCCGCCAGCATGAAAAGGCATGCGAATAATTCTCTGAGAGATACATCACAAATCATAGCTTATTACCTCCCAGATATTTTGCAATAATTACGGAGCCAATAAAGCCCAGCATACCGTAGGATATACCAATATCTACGTACATATCGGGTCTGCCATCTACATAGCCAAAAAGAACCAGCATGAGGATGGTGTCAGCACCAATTACGCCCAGCCCATTCATACGGTCGAAGGCTGTAGGCCCATGGAACAAGCGCTGCAGCATCATAACAATACAAGCGAGAATGGAAACCATGAGAATAATAAAGGTTATGTTAACTAAACTCATTTTCTTCCCTCCTCTACCATAGCGAAATCACAGGTTTCGCCAAATAAATCGGCAACATGCTTAGGGAAATCTCCAGCATAGATGCCCTCCGCAGCTCCAGGAGTCAAAGCATGGATTTCATATAATCCATCATCTGTAACATTTATAGTTACAGTACCCGGAGTCAGCGTGATTGAATCAGCCAACGCAACGCATGCTACAGGATTGTCGAAATGGACCTTAAAGCGCACAATCTTGGGATCAATTTGCAGCTCCTGTGATGTCGTCGCTAAGAGGACATCAATATTAGCTAAAACTAGCTGCCACATGAGCCAGCAGAAATAGCTAATAAACTTGAAGGGATTTACGCCGAAAACAAAATACTTTTTGTCACCTGTCTTGTTCGTTACAAGCAGGAGCGGGTAAGTCACCCAGGAAGTCACAGCAGCCGTAATGATGCCATAGACAATGAACTTTGTCTCTGTTCTACCCGCCAATACCATCCAGAAGATGAACATCCCAACGAACAAGCTTGCTAGATGTACGGCCTTAGAGCCAACAATTTTAGCATCGTGTAAAGGGTCTTGCTTTGCCACAGTTACCACCTTTCTTTATAATTTATTTGCTTAATTAGCAGCAGGATATTTTTTGCTCTCTCCCCACCAAGAGAGACAATAATACATCTTCATTATACCACTAATTGCTCAGAATTAATACACATTATCTGCATATTTGCTATGTTTTTTTGTATATTTTTCCTTAAGTATTCTCTTATTCACTGTCGCTGCTAAAAATATCCCCCTCTGCCACGATTTAGCCCTCGCCCTTCCTCTAAATTTTTGCCTTGCTTTAGCCCGAAAAACAGCCCCTTTATAGCAGCTTTGGCAAAACAAAAAGGCAGAAGCTCAGCTCCCGCCTTATTATTACACTATTTACTCATTTAACCCTGCCCTGACAGCGCCCACAGCTTTACTGTGCTGCTTACTAAATCACAGGCCATTGTGCTTCTATGCCCACACAGGCATAACACAGTTTGCTCGTATCCTTACCGTGTGGCTGTTGCAGTCAGCCAGCATGTAATTCAACAGCTTAGCCTTTTGCTGTTATGCCCCCATCAACTGGCACAATGCTGCCTGTCATAAAGCTGTTCTGAGGCGAAGCCAGGGCACAGATGACATGAGCCACCTCCTCAGCTTTGCCAATGCGCTCTAAGGGATAGGCGCTCGCCATCTCCTCAAGCGTATAGCTGCCCTGCGCTGCAGCCAGCTGCTCCTGCAAAAGCGGCGTATCCACATCCGCCGGACACACGCAGTTCACCCTGATTTGGGGCGCCAGATCTAGGGCCAGCGCCTTAGTCAAGGCTACAATGGCCCCCTTAGAAGCACAGTACACCGGGCAACCGTAGTTGCCGCTAATGCCAGCATCCGAGGAAATATTGATAATACTTCCGCCCTTAAGCATCAGCGGAAGCACTGCCTGGGTCAAAAACAGGGTGCCCTTCACATTAACATCAAAGATTTGCTCATAATCCTTTGCTGTTAATTCCTCTAGGCGCTGCTCCCTATAGACACCAGCGCAGTTGACTAAAATATCAATATGTGCTGTCTTATCCACGCTTGAGCTGCTGGCAGAAGCACCCTTCTCCTTTAGCTCAGCCTTAATCTGCTCAACAGTCTCCCTGCAGCTCTCCGCCCTGCTCACATCACAGGGCACAAAAGCGGGGCTTTGACCCGTTTTGGCCTCTAAAAGAGCCACTGCCGCCAGCCCTCTTGCCAGACTTCTGCCCAAGATATACACCCTCGCCCCATCCAGCAGCAGCTTTTCAGCTACTGCCAGACCTATGCCAGAGGTACCGCCGCTAATTAGGGCACACAGACCCTTGCAACCATAATCCATGTTTATCTAAACCTTCCCTTATCCTTCGCCCTTCAGCTTGTCGGGCAGCACAGCCGTAATAGTCGTGCCCTCGCCCAGACGGCTTTCCATTTCCAGCTCAATGCCATGGCGCACGGCAATCTGCTTGGCAATAGCCAGTCCTAAGCCGCTGCCGCTCTTGTTTTGCTCATTATGCGCCTTATAGAAGCGATCAAAGGCATGCGGCACATCCTCCGGCTTAATACCGCAGCCATGGTCCGTAACGCTCAGGCGATTGCCCTTGAGGCAAATCTCCAAAGTGCTGTTTACGGGTGAAAACTTGACACTATTGTGCAGGAAAATCATCAGCATTTGCCGCAGACGACCATAATCACCCTGTAGGGGATAAATTTCCGTATCCAGCTCGCTCTTGACCTCAATCTTTTTTTCGGCGCCTAAGCGTTTAGCGCCACGCACAGCATCACCGATTACCTCGCAAAGGTTGATTCTTTCCATTTCAATGGCAAAATCCGTATTCTGTAAACGCGAAAGCTCCAACAAATCGTTAATCAAACGCTGCAGGAATTCGCTCTCCTTCAGCATCTGTCGATGAAACTCCTCCACATCCTCAGGCTCAGTGATGACCCCATCCCGCAAAGCCTCCAGGCTCCCCTTAATAACCGTAACAGGGGTACGCAGCTCATGGGAAATATTGGCAATAAACTCTCGGCGCAGCTTTTCCAACTTGGCGCTTTCTTCTTCTGCAAGACCCAAACGCTCTGCCAGAATATCCAGCTTTTCTGCCAGCTCACCAATTTCGTCCTGCTGTTTGATATTGGTACGCGCATGGTATTCCTTATTAGCCAGGCGCTCCACAATCTTTTTGAGCGTATTCATAGGTCTGGTAAAGCTCCAGGACAAAATTGCCGACAGCACTAAAACGCAGCCCAGAGCAATCGCCAGGCTGACCAAAAGGCTGTGTATCCCCTGATTGATGGCCTTCTCTACGCCCTCTACCGGAGAATGAAGCAGCACGACAGCACGTACATTGCCATGGATATCATAAACAGGTTCGCCCACCGTAATCATGGTGGCACCCAAATACTTATTGTATTCCTCCAGGCTAAAGCTCTTGCCCCCAAAGGCGCGCTCAACCTTGTGGCGAATCTTATCTGGCAAACGCTTATAGGCCTCTTGCCCATTAGCAGGAATATCTGTTATCTTCACTTTGCCAGAAAGCAGAGCCTCTCTGATAAGCTCCAAATTCATATTCAGGTTGCGATTGCCGTCTACTACCCACACTATTTCTGGCGAAGCATTATCTAGAGTATTAATAATACGGCTGCGCGAAATATCCTCGCCGTAGCGCCTTTCCATAAAGGGCAAGTCCTTCGTGATAACCTGAGCAATCTTCGTCGCCCTCTGGTTCATTTCCCGCCGCTTTTGGTCAATGGCATTTTCCTTAAACAGATGCCTAAAAAGACCACCAACCACCAGGGCAAAAATAACCAGCACAGTCAAAAAATAAAGCGTTAGTCTTACAGTAAATTTATTTCTCATCCTAAGGCCTCTTTTTCCAAATTTAGACAAGCTAAGTATAGCACCTAGCTATGTCTAATTTGTGGCGAATACTTATTTTGCTGTTTCCTTTGCGACTTCAAAGCGATAGCCAACACCCCAAATAGTTTTGATATCCCAATCAGGATGAGGATATTTTTCTAATTTAGCGCGCAGACGCTTAATATGCGAATCCACAGTGCGGCTGTCTCCCTCGTAATCGTAGCCCCAGAGGCTATCTAAGAGATTATCACGGCTGAAGACCTTGGTGCTATTTTTCGCCATCGTCCACAGCAGCTCAATTTCTTTTTTCGTTAAGGGCACATTCTGCCCATCTACTTCTACAGTATATCTGTCTAAATCAATAAAAAGATTGCCTACCTTATAGGTGTTCTTATTGACATTGGCAGCACCGCCTCCCATGCGACGCAGCACAGAGCGTACCCTGGCCATAACCTCGCCAGCAGAGAAGGGCTTCACTACATAGTCATCTGCACCAATATCAAGGCCCATAATCTTGTCATAGTCTTCACCACGGGCAGTAATCATGATAATAGGCACCATAGAAACTTTTCTTAAAGCCTTGCACACATCAAAGCCGTCCAGCTTGGGCATCATTACATCCAGCAGCACCATGACAATGTCCTTTCTATGCGCACTGAAAAGCTCCAAAGCCTGCTCTCCGTCATAGGCAATAAGCACCTCATAGCCCTCTTTTTTGACATAACTAGAAAGAATCATTGTAATTTGTTTATTATCATCCGCAATTAAAATCTTGGCCATCATAAATCCTCCATCGCAAAAATCTATAAACATTCTATCATAAAAATAAAAAAAACACAAAAAAGACTTTTTTACAACATAGTTTTGTCATAAAGCCCAGTTACAATATAGTCAAAGCTAAGGCACGGTGCAGCAAGACCTGCCTAGGCATTATCAAGCAGCTCAACTTCCCAGAATATATTTAGTTTTAAAGGAGCGTAGAATGATGAACATGAAAAAAGCTTTACTCGCTGGCGCAATCTTAACCGCATTTGCAACCACCGCTTTCGCAGCCGATATGCAAGAGGACAACAAACCTACCATGAGGGAAAGGGTCAACAAAATTCTCCATCACGAGGATGAGCACCCCGGCTACCATAAAAATGCTAAGCGCGGCTATCCTCCCCGCCCCAAGATGACCGAGGAGCAAAGAGAATGCTTTAAGCAAATGAATCCCGAAGAACGCAGAGCCTTCATGAAGGAGAGACACGCACAATGGCTTAAATCTATGACCCCAGAGCAAAAGGCTCATTATGACGAGCATCAAAAATTCCTGAAGGAGCGCAGAGAAGCTCGCCAAAAAAATGTTGCCGAAAAAATGAACAAGCTGACCGCTGCACAACGCGCTGAGGTTGAGCAATTCCTTAAGGACGAGATGGCTCACCACAGAGCAATGGGTGAACGCCTGAAAAAGATGAGCCCTGAGCAACGCGAGGCAATTCGTGCTTGCCGCCCCAAGACCTTCGGTCATCACTTTGACAAAAAAGCACCCGGCTACAAAATGAAACACCATAGGGAGCACAGAGATTTCCATCGCGATTTCCACCGTGGTCCCCAGGCAGATCGTCCTGTTCCTCCCTGTGTTTAAGAAAATCCTCTAACTAGACTCACTCCTTTCTTTTCTCACACAGCCTGTCGCCTCGTGCGGCAGGCTGGATTTTTTCTGACCTTAGTTCATTGACAAAGCCTGCAAAAAATGCTATTGTAAAATCAAGAAGGAAACCAGTAAATAAGTAACAAGGAGGATACTACTATGTGCGCCGCCAAAGAAAAAAAGCCTACAATTCCCAGCACTAAGGCCAAGCTGCTGGCAGCAGGTGTAAAGCTGGTTGTAGAAAAGGGCTTTAATAACATTTCTGTCGAAGACATTACCAAAACTGCGGGCGTTGCCAAGGGCAGCTTTTATACCTACTTCAAGCGCAAGGAGGATTTGATTCAGGAAATCAATCGCAGTGCCACAGATGGACTTCTCGACGGCATTGCCAGCTCGAACGAGGACATAGAGGACAAGCTGCAAATGTTTGTGGTTCTCTTTGTCAGCAGTGTACAGGCGAATGAAATTCAGATTTGTCGTCAATGGCTGTGCAACCTGATTAACGCGCCAGAAATTGTTGATATCAAGGATAAGGAAAAGCTAGAGCACGACCTAAAAGAGCTGCGCAATCTACTAAAGGAAGAAATATACGCAGGTCATCTCAAGAAAAAAACGCCCATTGCCCTCATTGCTAACCTCATCATGTGCCAAATCTACGGTATGCTGGCCTGCTGGTGTATGTCCGAGGGTAGCTTTGTGCCCAAGGAATGGGCCAAGGGCTTTTGTGAAGCTCAAATCAGACCTATTTTGAAGCCGTATTTTAAATAGTATTGCAATCTAAGATTTGTTCCTACATTTCTTTTTGTCAGCTTCTCATTTTATTTAGCAAAAGGGGTAGATTTTTCCAAAGCAATAGTATACAATATACAAAGGTTGAGCAGGGTGCATCAAAACGCTCTGTGAGCCCTCTTTCACTACTATATACGAATAACATCCCCGTTATTTTTATTAGGTTTCACACCCCCAAGAGCCTAACCCAGTAAGGTAGCCCAGTCGAAAGAGACTTATGAGGAAATTGCAAGAGCCTGACTTAAGCGTGAGCTTAGGTCAGGTTCTTTGTTTTTCTGTTGCTTATACACTTCATCCCCACTCTCTCCTACACTCAAGAAATCGCCTTTATCAACAAAAAACTCCTAAAGCAGATATTTTAACAAACATCTACTTTAGGAGTAGCCTCTCAAAGCCAGCTATAAGCTAAGCCCGTTATGAAATTAGAACTTGTATTGGTAACCAATAGAGAAGATTTTGCAATAATTGTCGTGAGTACGGGCAACTGCTGTCTCTTGCCCCAAGAATGCATAAGTTAAGCTACCGATATCTTCCCAAGCAATAGCAGCTGCAACAGTATGCTTCTTGTCGTTATATTGTAAGCCTACAGAATAGGTACGACGCAGACCTGTAGGAACGATGCTATCGCCGCCATTAAACGGAATAGCATGGTCGTCAAAGGCAAAGCCTAACATACCAGTATATTTCTCGGAGAACTTATGCTCATAACCAATAGCGTAACGCCAGGTGTCGCTCCAATTTTTAGGAGAGGGAAGCGGTATATCAGAACCTGAAGGAGTACCATTAAAGTTCAGGTTAGATAAATGAATGTTTAAGGCATCATAGGTATGCCAATTAGTACGAGTAGCATTAAACTCTACACGATTCTTTTTATCAAACTTATGATTATAGCCAATAGTCCATTGGTCAGGCAGGGTAACGACGCCATAGGCATCACCAGACAAGGTGCCAATACCGGCAAGACCACCATTCGCCCTATAACCATGAAAATCAGCTTCTAAAGAATGTTTAACTCTGCTTCTATATACTACACCAACCTCATTTTTCTCATCAAAGGAATAGTTTGCTGCAGCATTCCAACCTAGAGCATAGGTTTCACCCTTGATATGAGCATCACCCAGACTGCCACCTATAACAGAAGTATTTTTATTCAACTCTAAGCCTACATAGTTAATCTCTGCACCAACAGCAGCACTCCATTTTTTATCAAATTTGTGAGCATACACAGGAGTAATAGACAAGCCATTCATTTTAGAAAAATAGTTGTCAACCGATGCTAAAGTTCTAGGTTGAAAGCCAGAAACCATGCCATAACGAGTGTAGGCACCAATACCGTACCAATCCTTATCGGTCATTTGCTTAACATAGTAGGTGCCAGGCACAATGCCAGGATGAATTCTATTTTTACCACTTTCTTGTACTGGAATAGAAACACCACCCGCACTCAGTGTTCCATTTATATCATAGCTGCCATGCGGGCTGATGTAGGTAGCATTAATGCCTAAGCCTTTACCCTCAAACTTCGTCAGAGATGCGGGGTTAGCAGCAACCATAGAAACATCATTTTCTGCAAACATACGCGCACCGCTCATAGCAACGCCTGCAGCGGACCATTGGACAATACCGAAGCCCTCAGCACCAGCAACCTGAGGAACCATTAAAGCAGCCAGAGCAGCTGCAGCTAATAAAGCCTTCTTTTTCATAATTATTTCCATCCTCTCCTAATTTTCTTACGGGGAATATTAACAACGCCTGCAAACAACCCTACTTTATAAGGCATAATTATTTGCTTATATGAAGCTATTTTACCACACTTGCAAAAATTGTATAGCGAAATCTTTAATCAATCGTTTTAAACGAATAATTAAAGTGGTCTATAGCCCCTATTTGGGAACACCATTGTCCCTGTAATCACTATTTATTTGCCTTTACCAGCAGGTTTACAAGAAAAACTTTCCATATCAACCTCAAAGAAGCTGTAGTTATAAAAACAGCCGACCTCCAGGCGTTAGCTTATAGACTAACATTTTGATTCGGCACAATTCCGCAAGCTCTTTTAGAAAGGTAATATAATAGACAGCTTAATTACACTAAAAAGAGCCGCAAGGCAAACCTCACAGCTCTTTGTCAACAAAATCACTCTACAAGCGCTTTTTTAATACTCTGGAATATTAATTTTTAAATTCGTAGTCTCGCCCCTTGCTTCCC
>JAEDNJ010000132.1 GCA_016302525.1 Phascolarctobacterium sp.
CGGGCAAGGCAACAGACATTAAAACGGGTATTGCCCTGCGTTTATTGGAAAATGTTTTGCTTGATAATGAATCCTCTCCCTTGCGCCGAGCTCTCTTAGAGGCTGGGGTGGGCAATAACATTAGCGGCAGCTATAGCGGTAGTCTGCAGCAACCCATTTTCTCCATTAGAGCGGCTGGCTCCGAAAAGGATTTACGAGATAAGTTCATTAATGTTACTTATAAAACTCTGCAAAGGCTTACATTAGAGGGTCTTGACAAACAGTTGTTAGAAGCTAGCCTCAACGCCTTGGAGTTTAAGCTGCGTGAGGCCGATTTTGGCGCTTATCCGAAGGGACTTATCTACGGCTTAGGTATGATGGATACCTGGCTTTATGATGGCGACCCCATTGCTGCTCTGCGCTACGAAAAGGACCTAGCTGACCTGCGTGCAGCCCTCACTACAAACTATTACGAAGGCCTAATTGAAAACTACTTGTTAGATAATACGCACCGCGCTCTGGTTACGCTTGTGCCTGAACCTGGCAAGGAGGACCGCCTGCGTGAGGAAGAGCTAGCGAAAATGGCAGAGCTGAAGGCAAGCTTTAGCAACCAGGAGCTAGAACACTACTATGCTCTCTGTCAGGAGCTGCATACCCGTCAGGCAACACCTGACTCTGAAGAAGCTAGGGCCAGTATTCCCGTTTTAGAGCGCAGTGATATCCGCCGTCAGGTAGAAGATTTTACTTTGGAAACTACGCATAGTGTAGGGGATAAGAAATTACTCTATCTGCCAGCCAACACGCATAAGATTGTTTATAACACCTGGCATTTTGATATTTCTGATATGCCCGAAGAGCTGTTGCCGGTTTGCTACCTTTTAGTAGATATTCTAGGTAAGTTCAATACAGAAAAATATAGCTATCAGGAGATTGCTACTAAGAGCATTATGTACACTGGGGGAATGTCCTTTGCCGTGCACGCTTACTCTAAGCCAGAGGACGCAGATGACTATCGCATTAGCCTCATTATGAAGGGCAAGTGCCTGCTACATAATCTCGAAAAAATGTATGACCTCTTTGAGGCCATTGTACTGGGGAGCAAGCTCGATAATGCAGAGCGCTTAAAGGAGCTCGTTTTAGAGCTTAAGACGGATTGGGAGGACAGTCTCTTTAGCCGTGGGCAAACCATCGCTATTGCCCGCCTGTATAGCTACTGCGCTGGTGTAGCTAATGTCAACGAAAAGGATCTCTTCAGCTACTATCAATTCCTGAAGCAGCTTTGTGAGGACTTTTCTACTCAGGCCGAGACCATCCTAGAGCAGCTGCGCTTTGTAGCACGCAAGGCCTTCAACAGCTCTAATATAACCCTGTCCTATTGCTGTGATGAGGAAAATCGTGCTCAGGTTGAGGCTGTGTGCCTGGCCTTTAGTGATAAGCTGCCTCAGGCTGCTCCTGTAGGCCCTGTGGCTGCTTTGACAAAGCTCACTCCTAATGAGGCTATCAGCCTGCCTGGCAAGGTGCAATATGTTGCTGCTGGTGGCAGCTTTGCCAAGTATGGCCATCGCTTTACGGGCGCTATGCGCGTTTTGGAGACCATTCTGAGATATGAATACCTGTGGACTAAAATCCGTATTCAGGGCGGTGCCTACGGCGCTACAGCTCGCTTTGAGATTAATGGTTTAGCAGCCTTTGCCTCCTACCGTGACCCACAATTAGTCAAATCCCTAGAGGCTTATAAGGAGCTGCCTCAGTGGCTGCGTAGCGTAGAGTTTTCTCAGCGTGAATTAGACAAGTATGTTATCGGCACAATTAGCGGCATGGATACGCCTTTGACGAATTCCATGAAGCTTGAGCAGGCGACGACTTATTATTTGAAGGGCTTCTCGGACGAGCTGCGCCAACGCATTCGCAATGAGGTGCTGGATGTCACCAATGCCGATTTACAGGCTCTGGGCAAGGTCGTAGAGGACCTGCTGCAGGATGGCTATATCTGTGTTGTGGGCGGCAAGCAGCCTATTGAGGAAAACAAGGAGCTCTTTACGAGGATTATTTATGCCTAAGCGCTGGTGCTCAAAGCCAGCATACATTTGTTGAATAAGGGTGAAATTATGCAGGGTGAAAGCACAAAGCTAGAATGGTTCATGTCGGGGGCGAGCAGTCGCTTTGACATACCGGTTTATCAACGCAATTACAATTGGCGCGAAGCAAATTGTAAGCAGCTCTTTGATGATTTAGTCAAGATTATTAAGCACAATAGAAAAACGCACTTTTTTGGCAGCATTATTTCTGTCCTAGACCACTATGGGCCAGAGGTGGAGTTTCTCGTTATAGATGGACAGCAGCGTTTAACGACGATTTCTATCCTTTGCGTGGCCATGTATAACCTCTTAACCCATTACAAGGTTTTCTGTGAGGAGCAGGAGTACATTGCTAAGCAGCTGTGGGTAAAATTTCTTATGGACGAAGAGGTACACCATCGTCCTGAAATAAAAATGCGCAACATCAAGGATGACCAGGAGGCCTATCTAAAGCTGTTTACGAATGACCCGCAGCAGTTCATCATGGAATCGAGAATTACGAAGAACTATCTGTATTTTTATAATCGGATTCTTGAAATGGAAATTCCCGTGGATAAGCTTTATGAGGCCATTACACGCTTGGAAATCATCAAGCTGACCCTTGATGTGGATGATGACCCGCAGCTGGTTTTTGAAAGCCTTAATTCTACGGGCTTAGCCCTGGAGGATGCAGATAAGATTCGCAACTATGTTTTCATGGGCCTGACAAGGGCAGAGCAGGAATACTTCTTTACGAATTACTGGAACCCGATTCAAAAGGCTACGAATTACGAGGTAAACCATCTGATTTTCTCCTATCTCAAGCTGCATTATAAGCTTGATTTAGAGCTAGGCAATGCGTATTTTGACTTTAAGGATTACATGGAGGGGCGGGGCATTACAACTGAAGCCTTTTTAAAGAGCGTTAGTGTTTATGCTCAGCTCTATGGCAATATTCTTTACGGCACTACGGCAAGCGAGGCCTTAAACGCCAGCTTTGCCCGCTTAGAAAAATTAGAGGCCTGGGGTGTGCGTACCTATTTCATTAAGCTCTTAAAGCTGGTGAAGGATGGCACCTTCTCCCTAGAGACAGTGGAGCAAATAGTGCTGACCCTAGAGCATCATATTCTTAAGCGTACACTCTGCGACATTCCACCGACAGCTATGGAAAAAAGCTTCCGCATTATGCTTAAGGAGCTGCAGGGCTTTCAGGGCAGTGAAGAAGCCTACCTTAAGCTCTTTATGGACGGCTTAGACAAGGCAGATGCTATGCTCTTCCCACAGGAAAATGTCATGCACCATACTTTAGAAGAGTTGAAGCTAAGGAATGCTATTCTCTTTGAAGAGGTCTTGGCAGTACCGGCAAATTAAAGCTGCGCTGTCCATTCCACAGGAAAATGTTATGCACTATAGTTTAGAAGAATTGAAGCTACTTAATTCTATTCTCTTTGAAGAGGTCTTGAGCTTGGTTGCTAATTATGATAATATTGATAAGCAAAAGATATTCTCTTTAGCAGGTATAAAAATTATTAAACTGTACTTTGTTACAGTGACAAAGTTCTCCTAGAGCTATATAATGTGGTATCATTAGTTTTAGATAAGGATAGAATTTGCGGAGTCTGCTAATGATTTGTGTAGTGTGGTAGAATTTCTTCCAGAAAAGTAAGCAATATAGGTTGTAGAGGATGGCCTGATTGCTGCAAGTGTATCTAAGTTTATGCTTGGTCTGATTGTTTCAAGGATGTCTAGGCTGAGGGATGCCCGGTTGTCACAAGGGTTGTCCAAGCTTAGTTGTTAGCAATATCTTGTGTGGGAGAAGGGCGAAGGCTTAAGGGAGGCAGAGGCATGAAGATTAAAAGGTTTTCAAAGCGTGGCGTTGTTATGGTGGAATACGCTGTTCTACTGGCGTTCATTATTTCCTGCGCTGGCTTGTTTACTTCGGATATGAGTATTTCCAAGGGTATCAATGATGTTATCACAAGGGTTACGAACATCATTAGCTTTGGCAATAATCGCGGCAAGCTGATAGCCAACAGTAATGTTTATAATCTTGCAGATGCTGATTCCTCGGTTACAAGAGACTATCAGATAGCCCTAAGCTTACAGTCCGGCATCATCTACGAGGTTTTGCAAAGAGAGCTGGGCACTGACAAGCAGCTCATTGCTGCTGAGCTAGGCAGCGGCGGCAAATTAGCTAATGTATGGTATATTGACAATGACAATAGCATTAAGGCTATGGATTCTAGTCTTATCGATAGTTATAACGTTTGGGGAGACAATAATAACAATAATAATGGCAGCACGCTTTCGCAAGCCTATAAGCAGGACTGGCGTAATAATACAGTTGACTCCGAGCTGGGAGTTGCAAAATATTACTCAGCCTACGGCACCCCTAATGGCTTCATTGCTTACGACAACGAGGGCTATGTTATTAAGGACGCAACTATCTATAAGGATGTCGATGGCTATGCTACAGCAACAGGCAAGAATAATACAACCTTGTCTAACTTTGCTAATACCAGCTCCAACATTAGCTTGAAGACAAGAGTGGATAAAGCTAATAATACCAGCGAATATAAAGATC
>JAEDNJ010000133.1 GCA_016302525.1 Phascolarctobacterium sp.
AAAATGCATTGAGCTGCTTAAAGAGGTAGGTATGTGCTTCTTCTTCGCACAAAAATATCACACCTCTATGAAATATGTTGGCCCTATTCGTAAGGAGCTGGGCTTCCGCACCGTCTTTAACATTCTTGGTCCCTTAACCAATCCCGGCTCTCCCACCATGCAGCTGCTAGGCGTGTATGACGAATATCTGGTTGAGCCTCTGGCAAGGGTACTGGTTACTCTGGGCGTAAAACGCGGCATGGTCGTATATGGACAGGATAAGCTGGACGAAATCTCCCTCAGCTCCCCCACTACCATCTGCGAAATCAATAACGGCTGGTATAAATCCTACACCATCACCCCTGAGGATTTTGGCTTTGAGCGCTGCACTAAGGCAGACCTTAAGGGCGGTACTCCTGCTGAAAACGCACAAATTACCCGCGACATTTTAGCAGGTGCACAGGGACATAAGCGTAACGCTGTTCTGCTCAACGCTGGCGCTGCCCTCTACATTGGCGGCAAGGCAGCAAGCTTTAAGGATGGCATTGCCCTAGCTGCAGAAATTATTGATTCTGGCAAGGCTTTGGCAACCCTGGAAAAATTTATTGAGGTTAGCAATAGACCGGAGGCTTAAAAAATGACAATTCTCGATCAGTTGGCTGCTTATGCTCTCTCTAGAGTGGCCCAGGAACAACAGAATATCAGCCTAGAGGCAATCAAGGCTCAGGCACTGGCTCTCCCTACCGGCAGCTTCTCCTTTGAAAAAGCCCTTGCTAAACCGGAGCTAGCCTTTATCTGCGAATGTAAAAAGGCCTCACCCTCTAAGGGGCTCATTGCTCCAGACTTTCCCTATCTGGAAATTGCGCAGAGCTATGCAGCAGCTGGTGCAGATTGTATTTCTGTATTAACTGAACCTAAGTGGTTCCTCGGCAGCGATAAATACCTGCAGGAAATAGCTAGCCAGGTAAAGCTGCCCTGTATCCGCAAGGATTTTGTTGTAGATGCATATATGCTTTATGAAGCGAAGCTCTTAGGTGCAGCAGCAGCCCTCCTGA
The DNA here is from genome assembly GCA_016302525.1 of Phascolarctobacterium sp. Classification (GTDB taxonomy): domain Bacteria; phylum Bacillota; class Negativicutes; order Acidaminococcales; family Acidaminococcaceae; genus Phascolarctobacterium_A. The sequence goes on from JAEDNJ010000133.1 coordinate 1,035, forward strand.
TTTGCTCCATTCTAACAAGTGAGCAGCTTAAGGAATATATAGCTATTTGCGATAGGCTGGGGCTCTCGGCTCTCGTAGAGGCCCATGATGAGGCCGAGGTCAAGATGGCCCTCAACGCTGGTGCAAGGCTCATAGGCGTAAACAACCGCAACCTGAAGGATTTTTCGGTGGATACTGATAACAGCAAGCGTTTACGCCAGCTCATTCCTCAGGATGTGCTCTTCGTTTCCGAAAGCGGTGTTCGCAATGCTGAGGACATTAGAAAGCTGCGCGAAATTGGCGTAGATGCCGTGCTCATTGGTGAAGCACTCATGCGGGCCAGTGATAAAAAGGCTAAGCTGGCAGAATTGCGAGGCAGCCTATGACTCTGATAAAATTTTGTGGGCTCAAGCGCATAGAGGATATCCAGGCAGCCAACAAGCTCAAGCCCGACTTTATCGGCTTTGTTTTTGTAGCTGGCAAAAAGCGTTATCTGGACCCCAGGGAGGCAGCACAGCTCAAAAAGCAGCTTGACAGCTCTATCAAGGCTGTGGGCGTATTTATAGACGAAAGACCTGGGACAATCGCCCAGCTGCTGGCTGAGGGCGTTATCGACCTAGCCCAGCTGCACGGCAATGAGGACGAGACTTATATTAAAAGGCTAAAGGAGCTCACGACTAAGCCCATCATCAAAGCCTTTAAGATTCATAAGGCAGAGGATTTACTCCCTATAAGCAGCTGTAGTGCCGACTATGTGCTTTTAGATTCTGGTACAGGCACGGGCAAGGTCTTTGACTGGCAGCTGATTAAAAGCCTAAGTAGGCCCTATTTCCTCGCAGGGGGACTGAGCATAGACAACATAGAAAAGGCCCTGAGCGAGCTAGAGCCCTTTGCTGTAGATGTAAGCTCTGGTATTGAAACCGACGGAAGCAAGGATAAAGAAAAAATGGCAGCCTTCGCTGCCCTTGTAAGAGATAAGGAAAGGAAAAGCAATCATGACTAACCCTAAGGGACGCTTTGGTATTCACGGCGGGCAATATATCCCCGAAACCCTGATGAATGCCGTAATTGAATTAGAGGAAGCCTATAACCATTATAAAAACGACCCCGAATTTAACAGAGAGCTGGCTGAGCTCTTTAATGAATATGCTGGCAGACCCTCTCGCCTTTACTACGCAGAAAAAATGACGAAGGATCTTGGCGGCGCTAAGATTTACTTGAAGCGTGAGGATTTAAACCACACTGGCGCACACAAGATTAACAATGTGCTGGGTCAGGCTCTGCTGGCAAAGAAAATGGGCAAAACCCGTTTAATCGCTGAAACTGGCGCAGGTCAGCACGGCGTAGCCACTGCTACAGCAGCTGCGCTCATGAATATGGAATGTGTCGTTTTCATGGGCGAGGAGGATACGCAGCGCCAGGCTCTGAATGTGTATAGAATGCGTTTGTTGGGTGCCACAGTAGTACCTGTTAAAACAGGCACTGCCACCCTTAAGGATGCAGTTTCTGAGGCTATGCGCGAATGGACCTCTCGCATTAGCGACACCCATTACTGCCTGGGCTCTGTTATGGGCCCCCACCCCTTCCCTACTATTGTCCGCGATTTTCAGGCTGTAATTTCTAAGGAGACCAAGGAGCAATGCCTAGCTAAGGAGGGCAAGCTGCCTGATGCTGTCATTGCCTGTGTAGGCGGCGGCTCTAATGCTATTGGCAGCTTCTATAACTTTATTGAAGATAAGGGCGTAAGGCTGATTGGCTGTGAGGCTGCAGGTCGGGGCGTAGACACCTTTGAAACAGCAGCGACTATCGCTACGGGTCGTCTGGGAATTTTCCACGGCATGAAGTCCTATTTCTGTCAGGACAAATATGGTCAGATTGCTCCTGTTTATTCCATTTCTGCAGGCTTGGACTACCCTGGTGTTGGTCCTGAGCATGCCTATTTACATGATATAGGCCGTGCTGAATATGTGCCTGTTACAGATGATGAGGCGGTAAACGCCTTTGAATACCTTGCAAGAACCGAAGGTATTATTCCTGCTATTGAATCTGCTCACGCTGTGGCTCACGCTATGAAGCTGGCTCCGACCATGAGCAAGGATCAGATTATTGTTATCACCATCTCTGGTCGTGGTGATAAGGATTGCGCGGCTATTGCCCGTTACAGAGGGGAGGATATCCATGAGTAAGATAAAGAACGCATTTGCTAAGGGTAAGGCCTTTGTAGCCTTCATTACCTGCGGCGACCCTGATTTAGCTACTACGGCAGCTGTAGTAAGAGCAGCAGTACAAAACGGAGCCGACTTAATTGAGCTGGGTATTCCCTTCTCTGACCCTACGGCTGAGGGACCTGTTATTCAGGGCGCTAACCTTAGAGCCTTGAACGGCGGTGTTACCACAGACAAGATTTTTGACCTCGTCAGAGAGCTGCGCCAGGACGTTACTGTCCCCATGGTTTTTATGACCTATGCTAATGTTGTGTATTCCTACGGCGCCGAAAGGTTTATCGCTTCCTGTCAGGAAATTGGTATGGACGGTCTCATTTTGCCCGACCTGCCCTTTGAAGAAAAGGAGGAATTTCAGCCTCTTTGCCAGCAATATGGCGTAGACCTGATTTCGCTTATTGCACCCACCTCCGAAAATCGCATTGCCATGATTGCTAAGGAAGCAGAGGGCTTCCTCTATATCGTCTCTAGTCTGGGCGTTACCGGCACGCGCAGCGAGATTACCACAGACCTGGCTTCTATCGTCAAGGTGGTGAGAGCCAACACCAGCATTCCCTGCGCTATCGGCTTTGGCATTTCCACTCCGGAGCAGGCTAAGGCTATGGCTGCCCTCTCAGATGGCGCTATTGTAGGCTCTGCTATCATCAAGCTTTTAGAAAAATATGGCAAGGCAGCGCCCCAATATGTTGGCGAATACGTTAAAGCTATGAAGGACGCTTTGAGATAAACCAGCTAATATAGCAAATCCTTGAAGGAGACTCTAAGATAGGCTGGCTAATACTAAAGCGAATATACTGCAAAGTCTCTCCCTAGCTAAGCTGTGCTGCTGCAACTGCTAATTTGCAGGTCTATAGAGAAACAAAATACGCCCTGCCCTGCAGCAGGCATAGCTTAGAAATTTGTGGTACTGTAGAAAACATTGTTCCACCGTGCAGCAGGCGCAGCTGCTAATTTGCGGGTCTGGTCTACAGATAGAATCGCCCCACCATACAGCAGGCACAGCTTAGAAAATACATTGACAAAATTATTTTGGTACTTTATAATTAAGGCAGGTCATATGACTGACGGAAGTGGGCTACCACAGGGGAGTATGACTGTTACAGCCGACCGTCTGGGCAACTGATGCTTAGAGTGTCGGTTTTTTATTTTGCTTGAATCTTACGAGGAGGTTTGCAAATGAACGAATTAGCTTTAAAATACGGCTGCAACCCTAACCAAAAGGCTGCGCGTATTTTCATGAAGGAAGGTAAGGAATTACCTATCGAAGTATTAAACGGCCGTCCTGGCTATATCAATTTTCTGGATGCCTTCAACAGCTGGCAATTAGTTAAGGAGCTGAAGGAGGCTACTGGTCTGCCTGCAGCTGCATCCTT
>JAEDNJ010000134.1 GCA_016302525.1 Phascolarctobacterium sp.
TGGTTGCTCCGTAGAAAGCAACATTACCGATGATAATATTTTCATGCGGGTCAAAGGCTGCATCAGCATCAGGATGGATGATAATCTTGCCGCCAGAGAGGCCCTTGCCAACATGGTCATTAGCATCACCCTCAAGGCGCACAGTTACGCCCTTAGGCAAGAAGGCGCCAATGGATTGACCGGCAGAGCCCTTAAAGTGCAGGTTGATTGTATCAGCTGGCAGGCCCTCAGCCCCATAGCGGCGTGTAATTTCGCTGCCAAGGATAGTGCCAACAACACGGTCTGTATTCTTAATGGGCAGGGTAATAGAAACAGGCTTCTTGCTATCTAAATTAGTCTTGCAGATAGCCATCAGCTCGCGCATATCCAGGGACTTGGACAGGCGGTGGTTTTGCGATTTGCGGCATACCTGATTGGTGCCAGCAGGTAGCTCCGGCTGATACAGCAGAGCAGATAAATCTACCTTGCTGCTCTTCCAGTTGAACATTTCCTTAGGCTTAGAAATGAGCACCTCTGTACGTCCTACCATCTCATCAATGGTGCGGAAGCCCAGCGTAGCCATATATTCGCGCACCTCTTGGGCTACGAAATGCATGAAATTGACAACATACTCTGGCTTGCCCTTGAAGTTTTTACGCAGGAAGGGGTCTTGGGTAGCAATGCCCATAGGACAGGTATTCAGACTGCACACACGCATCATAATGCAGCCCAGAGTTACGAGAGGTGCGGTAGCAAAGCCGTATTCCTCTGCACCCAGGAGGGCAGCGATAACAACATCACGGCCCGTCATGAGCTTGCCATCAGTTTCCAAAACAACGCGGTCACGCAGATTGTTTAAGAGCAGAGTTTGGTGGGTTTCCATCAGGCCCAGCTCCCAGGGCAGACCTGCATGGTTGATAGAGGTACGCGGGGAAGAGCCCGTGCCGCCATCATAGCCAGAAATCAGCACTACATCTGCACAGGCCTTAACTACGCCCGCAGCGATAGTGCCAACGCCCACCTCAGACACCAGCTTTACGCTAATGCGGGCACGCGGATTGGCGTTCTTTAAATCGTGAATCAGCTCTGCTAAATCCTCTATAGAATAAATGTCATGGTGTGGCGGTGGAGAAATCAGGCCGATACCTGCGGTAGTACCACGACACTCAGCAATCCAGGGATAAACCTTGCCACCTGGCAGCTGTCCGCCCTCGCCCGGCTTAGCGCCCTGGGCAATTTTGATTTGAATTTCATCAGCATTTACCAGATAATTGCTGGTTACGCCAAAGCGAGCAGAAGCAACCTGCTTAATACGGCTAAAGCGACGGTCGCCATTAGCATCGGGCTTAAAGCGTTCAGGATTTTCGCCGCCCTCACCAGAGTTAGACTTGCCGCCAATTCTATTCATGGCAATAGCCAAGCACTCATGCGCTTCCTTAGAAATGGAGCCATAGCTCATAGCTCCAGTCTTAAAGCGGTGACAAATGCTTTCTACAGACTCAACCTCATCAATGTCAATCGGTAGGCGTTGAGGGTTGAAGTCCAGCATACTATGCAGATTTTGATTAGCAAACTTAGCGCTAGTCAAAATAGAAGAATATTCCTTAAACAGCTTGTAATCGCCAGTTTGGCAAGCACGCTGTAATTTAATAATCGTCTCAGGATTATATAGATGGTTATCTCCATTATAGCGCCATTGATATTTATAGCCGGAAGCATAATCAAAGTGCGCCAGCTCATCCACTCTAAAGGCAGCCTCGTGGCGAAGCACGGCCTCTTTAGCAATTTCTTCTAGGCCAATGCCCTCAATGCGCGTAGGTGTGCCCGTAAAGTATTCATCAACAACCTCACGGCTTAGGCCAATAGCCTCAAAAATTTGCGCACCACGATAGGATTGCACTGTAGAAATACCCATCTTGGAAATAACCTTGGCAATGCCGTGCGTTACAGCATTGATATAGTTGGCCACAGCAGTCTCGTAGGAAACGCTGGTCATGCCGTTTTTGCACATATCCTGCATGGTTTCAAAAGCCAGATAGGGGTTAATACCACTCACGCCATAGCCAATCAGGGTTGCAAAATGGTGAACCTCGCAGGGCTCGCCAGACTCGATAACGATAGAAGCACGCAGACGAGTGCCGTTCTTAATCAGATGATGGTGCAGACCAGCACCAGCCAACAGGGCCGGTATCGGTGCCATGTCCTTCGTAACGCCACGGTCAGACAGAATCAAAATGCTCTTGCCCTCAGCAATGCACTTGTCAGCCTCAGCAAAGAGCTGGTCTAAAGCGGCCTTCATGCCAGCGCCGCCCTTCTTTGCCTCAAAGAGCATGGGCAGAGTAGCAGCTTCAAAATGAGGAATATTTTTCAGCTTAGCTAATTCCTCATTGGAGAACAGAGGCGATTCAGCAGAAATTTGACGGCAGCTTTCCGGTTGAGGATCTATGAGATTGCGCTCAGGACCAACGCCAGAGGTAATATCTGTAAAGACCTCTTCACGAATAGCATCAATAGGCGGATTAGTTACCTGGGCGAATAATTGCTTAAAGTAAATATAAAGGGGCTGCGGCTTTTCGCTTAAAACAGCCAAGGGTGTATCGTTACCCATAGCGCCAGCAGGGTCTATGCCCTTCTCTGCCATGGGACGCAGGAACTTTGTCAATTCCTCCAGCGTATAACCAAAGGTGCGTTGACGGCGCAACAGGGTTTGCTTGTCGGGAACAGGCAGCTCATTCACCAAAGGAATGTTTTTCAGCTTAATAAGATTTTCCTCACACCACTTGCCATAGGGATGCTCGTTAGCAATTTGGTGCTTAATCTCATCATTGCCAATAATACGGCCTTGAATAGTGTCGATAACCAGAATACGGCCAGGGCGCAGGCGGTCCTTTTTCACAATGGTAGCAGGGTCTAAATCCAGCACGCCTACCTCGGAGGCCAGCACGATAGTATCATCATTAGTAATATAGTAGCGAGAGGGGCGCAGGCCATTGCGGTCAAGGGCTGCACAAATAGTACGGCCATCTGTAAAGGCCATGGCAGCAGGACCGTCCCAGGGCTCGATTAAGGAAGCGTGGTATTTAAAGAAGTCACGCAGGTCTTGGGGCAGGTGGTGATTCTTAGCCCAAGGCTCAGGAATCATCATCATTACAGCATGAGGCAGACTACGGCCAGACATAACCAAGAATTCCAGCACATTATCAAACATACCAGAGTCAGAGCCAGTCTCGTCTACAATGGGCATAATCTTAGAAATATCATTGCCCCACAGGCTATTACCGCACATGGTTTGGCGAGCACGCATCCAGTTAATATTACCACGCAGGGTGTTAATTTCGCCGTTGTGCATTAAATAACGATAGGGGTGAGCACGCTCCCAGCTGGGGAAGGTATTGGTGGAGAAACGGCTGTGTACCAAAGCCAGCGCAGTTTCCATAGCTCTATCCTGTAAATCCAGATAGAAATTACCCAGCTGCTCCGTAGTCAGCATGCCCTTATAGACGATAGTACGAGAGGACAAACTTGTAACATAGAAATACTTGCCGCCACGCAAATTGCCATAGCGGATGTATTTTTCAGCTTGACGGCGAATACTGTAGAGCTGGCGCTCAAAGGCATTGTCATCAATATCTAAGCGGTCAATAATAGCTTCAGAGGCTTCAATAAAAATTTGCGCCATGAAGGGCTGGCTTTCCTTGGATTTTTCACCCAAAATGCTGCTATCAACCGGCACATTACGCCAGGCAATAACCTTTTGCCCATTAGCTAGCACGATACGCTCAAAATGGCGCTGAACATTTTCTCTTTCTATAGCATCAGGTGGCAAAAAGATAAAGCCAACTGCGTACTTGCCTACCTCAGGCAGCTCTACATTTTGCTTCAGCATTTCCTTAGCAAAAAAGTTGTGGGGTATTTGCAGCAGGACACCTGCACCATCACCAGAGTTTTCGTCTGCACCCTGACCACCGCGATGGTCCATGTTGCGCAGCACTACTAAAGCTTCTCTTAAGATTTTATTGGACTTCTTGCCCTTGATATTAGCAACAACGCCTACACCGCAGGCATCGTGCTCAAACCAAGGGTCGTATAAACCCTGTTTCTTAGGCATTTCAATCATCTTGTTTTCCCCTCTCCTAATATTTAAGTAAAAACAACCTCAAAAAAACAAAAAGTAACCAAGCCGCAAGCATCCTCGGTTACACGCTACTATTATAAAACATACAAGGCTAAAGTGCAAGAAACTGTGAGCTTGTATACATTATTCTTACAAAACTCTTTAATACGCGCTTTAAATTTACTGGTAAGTGTAACATTTCGAGTAGGAGAGTATTAAGACTACACCGAATACTTATGGATATTTATACAAAAAGTATCAAGAGCAAAGTAAAAACCCCACGCGCCTTATAGGGAGATAGCAACGTGAGGTTTTTACTTATATTTGGGAGTAATTAGGGAGAAGCAAGTTTTAACAGCCAGCTTAAGCCTCAGGAATCTCTGTGTCCTGCAGAGCGTCATAGCCAGTTTCACCAGTACGAATCTTGTAAACATTCTCTACATCATAAACGA
>JAEDNJ010000135.1 GCA_016302525.1 Phascolarctobacterium sp.
GCTCTGTCAGCTCGCCTAGCTTGACAAAGTCACTGCCACAGCTATTTATTTGCACTACAGCACACTCATTCCTCTGCCAGCTCCGACAAATACAGCCAGCGCTCCATGAGCCTGTCTAAATTCTCCTGTGCCCTTTCCTGCTGCTCTGTCAGCTCGCCTAGCTTGACAAAGTCACTGCCACAGCTATTTATTTGCACCTCGAGCATTTTCAACTCGGCTTCAGCACGAGCTAGCTCCTGATCCATGTGCTCTAGCTCCTGACGTTCCTTGTAGCTTAGCTGCTTCTTGGCCGGCTTGGCCTCCTGCTTAGGAGCTGCTTCCACTGCCTTCTCCGGCTTGGCACTAGCCTTAGGCTTAGGCTTAGTGCTTGCCTTGGCTGTATCATAGCCCACCTTAGCCGTGCCCTTGCCGTAGTCCCTGCGCTCAAGAGCCGCAGAATTTTTCTCTTCCTTAGTATAGCGCTCATAATCGCTGTAATTGCCCGGATAATAGCCTATGGTGCCGCCCTCTTCAAAGGCAAAAATCTTCTGCGCAAAGCGGTCCAGAAAATAGCGGTCATGGGAAACGGCTATAACTGCTCCCCCAAAGGTATCCAGATAATCCTCTAGGACAGAGAGCGTAGGAATATCTAAATCATTGGTAGGCTCGTCCAAAAGCAAAATATTCGGTGCAGACATCAGCACCCGCAGGAGATAAAGTCGCCTTTGCTCACCACCGCTGAGCTTAGCAATAGGCACCCACTGCAGCTCTGGTGGGAAAAGAAAGCGCTCTAGCATTTGGGCAGCACTAATCTTTTGCCCATCTGCTGTTTCAATATAGTTATTAGCTTCCTTGATATATTCTAACACCCTGTCCTGCGGACGAGGGAATTCACAATGCTGAGAAAAATAGCCCACCTTCACTGTTTGGCCTACGGTTAGGCTACCGCTCGTAGGCTGACATTTACCAGTAATAATATCCATGAGCGTAGATTTGCCCGCTCCGTTAGGGCCGACAATGCCAATTCTATCATTGCGCAGCAGCACGTAGCTAAAGTCCTTGATATAATCAAGGCCATCATACCTCATGCCTACCTGGTCCAGCTCAATAATCGTCTTGCCTAGGCGGCTGCTCACAGAGGATAGCTCTAAACTAGCCTCCGTATGCACATTCTTCACCTCCGCCTCTAGCTGGGCAAAGCGCTCCACCCTATCCTTCTTCTTCGTGCGGCGCGCCTCTGCTCCACGACTAATCCAGGCCAGCTCACGGCGATAAATATTGCGCAGCTTTTGGGCAGCAGAGGCCTCAGCAATGCGCCTCTCCTCGCGCTTTTCCAAAAAGAGACTATAGTTGCCTACATATACATAGCCCTTGCCGTTGTCAATTTCGAGGGTGCGATTCACAACCCTATCGAAAAAATAACGGTCATGCGTAACCATTAAGAGGGCACCCTTGCGCTTTAAGAGCTCCTGCTCCAGCCAAGCCACCGTGCTATTGTCCATGTGGTTCGTCGGCTCGTCAAGGATAAGCAAATCAGAGGGGCGCACCAGCACGCCTGCCAGAGCCACACGCTTTCTTTGCCCACCGCTGAGCTCACCCATTTTTTGCTGCAGATTAGCAATTCCCAGCTGGCTCAGCACAGCCTTAGCCTCGCTTTCAAGCTGCCAGGCATATTCGCTATCCATACGGCTTTGCAGGGCTAACAGCTCCTTTTGCAGCTTGAGATTGTCGGGCTCTCTGTCCACTGCCTCCACAGCTAGCTCGTAGGAGCGCAGCAGCACCATCAGCGGCGAATTGCCTCTAAAAATTTGCTCCAGCACCGTCGCCTCCGGGTCAAAGGGAGGGTCCTGCGGCAGATACTCCATCACCACATTGCCGGGAACAGTCAGCTTGCCCTCCTTGCTGCCAACATCCTGCAGGGCAATCATCTTCAGCAGCGTACTCTTACCCGTGCCATTGACACCGATAATGCCGTACTTATCCCCTTCTTCAACATTAAAGCTTATATCACTAAACAGCACGCGCTCTCCATAGCTACGGGAGAGACCTTCTGCACTTAAAATCATTTTGCAATCCTCACTTGGCACTAATAATTCATTGTTTATTATAACACAAATCCTGCTTTTATACAAAACAATACCCCCTAAGAGCCTTTAGCTGCCTAGGGGGCACAGCGCCTTATTTGATTGTAACCTTTAAACTGGGGTTTTCCTCAGCAGCATCCTGCAGCACCTGCAGCAGGGCTTCGCCATAGGCTCCCAGATATTTTTCCTCTGTCACCCTTGCAGAGATGACAAGCTCCGTTGCCTCTGCTCTTTCAGTCAGGCAATCGTGCAGAGCATCCAGATTGCAGCCATAATACTTAGGCAGAGCCAAGACCTTGTATAAATGCTGGTGCAGATTAGCCACGCTAGTCAGCCTTCTTAAATCTAATTCAATTCTCTCCATAAGTCTAACCTCACTTCACATCTATTCTGGTAAAGGTTTTGTAGTGGTCGCCAGTGTAATAAATTAAGCCATCATTAGAAAAGACTATCCGCTTAGCATTGCGATTGCCCTTGACATAATCAATGTCACACTCTGTCCATCTGCGGTTATTAGCCTTGGGCAGCTTATTTTCATAGTCTCCATAGCGGTCGCCGCCAATGGACTTGCCCGGTGCCACCTTATCCAGCGTGCCCTTAGTTTGCCAGCCCAGCTTCTTAGCCTGATTTTTCGTAATATAGTTGCTCGGCAAGGCCTTGTATTGATAAATATATTGAGCTACGCGCTCCTTATCAGTATAGGTGCTATTCCTATCAATTTTAATCTTGCCTGTATTAGCGGCAAGATTAGCAGCAGTCTTGCTATCAGCATTTTGCTTCAGTGTTTGCGCAGTAATTTTTTGTTTAGTCTGCTTCACAGACTGCTGGCTCGTCGTGGTAGAATTCTTTTCCGGCGTTTTTGCAGAGCTGCAGCCCACCATTACTAGACAAGTAAACATAAGGCACATGAGCAGTGCAAGGATTTTCTTCATAAAATTTAACCTCCCTCTAAGCTGTTAGCATTATAAATAACATAGCCCTGTGACAAAAGCGTGTCAAAGCAGCTTATTTGAATATATTGATAAAAGTAATTATGACCGCTGCATTAATCCCATCAGCCAGGCTGCCGATAAGCGGCACTAAAAGAAAGGCCATAGGAGCATGACCGTGCCTGTTCGTAATAGCCTCCATATTAGCCATAGCTGTAGGCACAGCACCTAGGCCAAAGCCGCAAATAGCAGCGACAATAACAGCTGCCTCGTAGTCCTTGCCCAGAGCACGGAAAACAACGAAATAGGTATAAATGCTCATCAAGAGCATTTGTCCGAGAGCCAAGGCTGCCAAGGGACCAAAGAGCCCGGCTAGCTCCCACATATTAAGCGCCATTAAAGCCATGGATAAGAAGATATTCAGCCCAATATCAGCCAAAACAGTAATTTCCTTCATGGGAATGTAACGCCTAGACTCCGGCTCATCCTCGCCCAGATTGCGCAGAACAGCCGCTACCATAATGCTGCCCAAATAGGCTGGCAGGATATAGCCCATTTGCTTGCCAATGTCGGAAACAATGGAACCCACACCCATAGCAATCAGCATAAGCGCCATAGCTCGCATAAAGAGACGTGGCGTTGTCGTGAAGCTCTTTTCCTCGCAGGTTTCCTCTGTCCTTTCCTGAGCCGTACCGCACAGCTTATGCTGCCTAATCAAAATGCCCGCAATAGGACCACCTAAGAGACCACCCATGATGAGGCCAAAAGTAGCCATGGCCATGGAGCTTGCCATAGCGCCCGACACCCCCAGCCCCTGAATCAGCGGACCAAAGACACCCGCGCTGCCATAGCCGCCTACTAATGGGATGGAGCCTGCCGCCACACCTAGCAGGGGATGTTCCCCTAGCAGCCGTGCAATAGTAACGCCCAGAGCATCCTGACAGATGATGAGGACAGCCAGGAGCCCTGCCAGCAGCAGCAGCTTATTGCCGCCTGAGCGCACAAAGCTCAGCTTAGCCGCAAAGCCAATGCTTGTAAAAAAGAGCGTCATAAAAAACTGCTCCAAAACATTATCAAAGACGATATCCATTATCCCCAGCGCATGGAGTACCAGCTTTAGCAGGGCAAACATCAGCCCGCCCACCACTGCTGCCGGAATGAAAAAGTCGCGCAGCAGCCGACAGCGCGCATTGAGCCACAGCCCCAGCGCATAGCAGCCAATAGCTATAGCCCCAGCCTGATAAAAATTCAACGACAAAACCTGCATAATTTCCCTCTTATGGTAAGATGATAAGTATAACGCTACTTAACATCACACAATACAAAGCTAAATATTTATATCCTGTAATATTATTGTAAAGATTTATAAAAAGACCTAAAGCCATCGAACACCTGAGCTCAAAGTCTCTAGCACAATTATACACTTGATACATTATATCAGCAAGCAAAACCTAGGTTTTACAAACAAAAATCAGCTCCCAGATTAAAGCCTTAAGCTCCCCTCTTTTTATACAGTAGAGGCAAGGGAC
>JAEDNJ010000136.1 GCA_016302525.1 Phascolarctobacterium sp.
CAGAGGGAGCCATCTTTACCATCGAAGAAATGGATAAGGTGCGTATTACCAGAGTACATATCGAGGTGCTTTATGTGCCGGAATCTGTGCATGAGGACATTCAGGCAGAATATCCCCAAGAGACAATGTAAGAGCATAGGAGTTTGAGAGCTATAGCTAGTGCTGTAGCTCTTTTTTGAATATTATGGGGGTGTTGCAAATTGTGTGGTTGAGATTTGAGGCGTTGTGTGATTGATCTATTACTTAAATGTGTTTTTCCTTAAACTGGTGTTGCTAGTGTCTTTTATAATATGTAGTTTTAGCAGTCCGGATGGATTTAGTAATCTGGACATTTTATTTTGTGTCCATTGGGGTGTTCTAATTTGTTTGTTTGGTCTATTCCTTAATATTCTGGTTTACTCATAAAAATAGAGCTGCCACACTAGGTGCGACAGCCCTTAAAGCTCTTAACGATTGTTTTTAAAGAAGTTTAGTGCAACCTCAGGGAAGGAAGCATAGGTCAGTACATCATCAATATCAGCATTAGGATAGCCAGCTTCAGCTAATTTTGCCTTAAGGCTTTCCAATTGCGGCGGAATGTCATCGGCGGGACGATGGGTAATAATGGGAAGATTGCCAACTGCTAGCTTAAGCACCTCTGGGTCAATCGGGCCCGGAGTACGGCCATACTTGCCGCGAGCTAAATCCTTAACCTCACGAGGAATCATGGAATAGCGTTTTCCCAGAGCAACATTCATAACTGCCATAGAGCCAACAATTTGGCTAGTAGGAGTTACCAGCGGAGGATAGCCTAATTCAGCACGAACACGCGGCATTTCCTCTAACAGCTGCTCGTATTTATCACCAATACCCATTTGCTTCATTTGGTTTATGAGGTTAGAAAGCATACCGCCAGGAATTTGGAAGGTCAATACCTTGGGGTCAATAGGAATGTTGGTGTGCAGGTCAAAGTCCTTTGTCAGGCTAGCCTTAACTGCCTTGAAATGGTCTGCCAGCTCGTGTAGCTTAGGCAGAGCAATACCAGTGTCGTAGGGAGTGCCCTCTAGGGTAGCAACGAGAGACTCGGTACAGGGTTGGCTGGTAGAGGTAGCAAAGGGAGAGAGAGCAGTATCAACGATATCACAGCCTGCTTCAATAGCCTTCAAGAGGGTCATATCGCCCATGCCAGAGGTAAAGTGAGTATGCAAATCGATAGGAACATCTAGCTCTGCCTTTAAAGCCTTAACTAGCTTTTCAGCTGCGTAGGGACGCATGAGGCCAGCCATATCCTTGATACAAATGGAATCTGCACCCATTTGTACAAGCTCTTTACCTAATTGGACAAAGTTTTCTTCCTTATGATAGGGGCTAATGGTATAAACGATACAGCCCTGTGCATGACCACCAGCAGCCTTGGTTGCACGCATAGCAGTTTCCAGGTTACGGGTATCGTTCAGCGCATCAAAAATACGAATAATGGATACACCATTATCAACAGAGCGTTTTACAAACTCTGTAACAACATCATCTGCATAGTTGTTGTAGCCCAAAACATTTTGGCCACGGAGCAGCATTTGAATAGGAGTTTTTAAATGCTTCTTTAAGGTGCGCAGTCTTTCCCAGGGATCTTCGTTTAAAAAGCGGAGACAGGAATCGAAGGTAGCGCCACCCCAAGCTTCAATAGCATAGTAGCCAGCAGCATCAATTTTTTCCAAAACGGGCAGCATATCCGTGATACGCATACGGGTTGCAGCGATGGATTGATGACCGTCGCGTAATACTGTTTCGACAATTTTCACAGGTTTCTTTTCCATACATGTTTCCTCCTATGCTAAGCAAATAAGTATAAATCTTGAATTAATGCTATTATATCATATAAGGAATGATTTAGCTAGGAAAAAATATACAAAATACAGAATACGAAATACTGTAGACAAAATTATAAGATACTACTCACAGAATAGGTTGTTTGGCAATTAAGCTTGTATATAAAAAAGCTCGGCAGAAAACTACCGAGCTTAAATGGGTTATTCATTTTTAGTAGGCTTATTGCTTACAATGGGCTTTTGGGAAATCTTTGGCTTGCCAGCAGCCTCCTTGATGCGCTCCTTTAAGGATTTTTTACTGCCGCTAATTTTCGTGCCAGATTCCTTAGTCGGATTGATAATTGGCTTACCACTGGCATCCATTACGGGCTTGCCATCCTTATCTAAGAGAGGCTTGCCTTCCTTCTGAATAACAGGCTCAGGAGGAATTTTAACGCCAGGATTAACAAATTGGTGCACCGGAATGGGGCGGTGAGCTTCAATCATAAAGCTTTGCCATATATCCAAAGGTGCATCGCCGCCATACATACGGCCATAATATTTGTTATGGTCATCGCCAACCCAAACAGCAGTGGAAATATCCGGAGTGTAGCCAACAAACCAGGCATCGATGAAGTTATCGGTGGTACCGGTTTTGCCAGCTGCAGGTCTGCCAATACCGCCGCCTGCACCAGTACCGCTAATCAGTACATCCTGCAGCATACTGGTTACAAAGAACGCAGACTTGGGAGTAATGGCCTCGCGTTTAACATTTTTATGCTCATAAAGGAGCTTGCCGTCGCGATCAACAATCTTAGTGATAGAATAGGGCTTAACATAAACACCGTTGTTGGCAAAGACAGCGTAGGCGCTGGCCATTTCAATAGGATTAACACCCTTAGTCAAGCCGCCTAAGGCAGTAGCCAGGTTCGTATCGTTATATTTGCCGCTGTCAACCAAGGTAGAGATGCCCATGTTTTCAGCAGTGGTGATAACCTTTTCCATACCCACATCACGCGCAATCTTAACAGCAGAGATGTTGTAGGAATGAGATAAGGCTGTACGGAAGCTTGTCAGACCATATTCTTTGCGGCTGGAGTTTTTCGGACGCCAGCCGCCACCAAAGTCTTCTTCCTTATCCTCAACAATGCTTGCGGGAGTAAAGCCGTTTTGCATTGCCGCTGCATAGACAAAGGGCTTAAAGGAAGAGCCCGGCTGACGAACACCTAAATAGGCGCGGTTAAACTTGTCTTGACCACGGCCACCAATAATAGCCTTGACCTGACCTGTTTTGGGCTCTACTGCTGCAAGAGCAACCTGCGGCTGAATAACTCCCTTGTCATCCTTATAGGAAGTATAGTTGTTAAGCTTCTTTAATGCAACTAAAGCAGCAGTTTGCATATCCATGTCTAGGGTGGTATAAACCTTAAGACCATCCTTATAGAGAGCATCTGCGCCAAGCTCCTCAATTACCTGTTGGATAATCATATCGTAAAAATAGGTATTGGGAGAAGCATCGAGCTGCTCATGATTCTTAGCAAGCTGCAGGTCTTCTTTTTTTGCTGCCTCTGCTTGTTCCTTAGTGATGAATTTGTATTTCACCATTTGGTCCAAAACCAGCTCTTGACGAGCCTTGCTATCCTTGGGATTAGCAAAAGGATTGTAATAGTTAGGGCTTTTAGGAATAGCGGCCAGACAGGCTGCCTGGGGCAGGGTAAGCTCGCTCGCATGTCTATTGAAGTAATACATGGAAGCAGCCTCAAGACCATAGGAGCCTTGACCAAAATAAATGCGATTCAAATACATAGTAAGAATTTCTTGCTTAGTGTATTTGCTCTCCATTGCCAAGGCCAGAAAGGCCTCTTTAACCTTACGAGAAATAGTACGCTCCTGATTGGTGAAGGCGTTCTTAGCTAATTGCTGGGTTATGGTACTGCCGCCCTGAACCTCACGACCGCTGAGGGTGGAGACAATGGCCCTGCCTGTACCACGGGGGTCGATACCAGCATGCTCGTAAAAGCGGTTATCTTCTATAGAGATAAAGGCGTTTTGAACATGCTTGGGAATTTGATCAATGGAGATAGGAATACGACGCTCCACAGAAAGAGTGGTGTAAATAACATTTCCCTTGCAATCATAGAACTGGGATGCCGCATCAGGGATAAGAGCCTGGTCCATATTTGGTGGAGCAAACATAGCAACCAGCTGGTCTCTAAAGCCAAACAACACGGCAACAAACATCACGCAGACACATATGATAGTAAGCAATATGAATTTGAGTGCTTTTAACATCTTAAGTGTGAAATACCTCCTTTAGCACAATTATGACAAGAAGGCCGCTTTAATATAATGTAGATATAAATCAAGCTGCCTTCATTGTGATAACAAAATGTTTTTGCGCAGTATATTAATTTGGAAGCTAATATACTTATCAATCACTATATTATAGCACTATTTCTGCCGTTTGCAAAGAAAATAATATTTTTGTTAAAAACTTTACAAAAACTGTTGACAAAGGCTTTTTGTTGTGGTATTATATTCAAGTCGCTGATGTGAAGCGACACGAACCTTGAAAACTGAACATCAATCTGAATTAAGCAGATGTGCGGGTCAACGACGCAAGTCGATGACCAAGTCAACGAATAATTTCTTTAATAACTAAGAGCTAGTAATAGCTCTTCAAAAATAATACAACGCAGCAAATTTTATTCAGATC
>JAEDNJ010000137.1 GCA_016302525.1 Phascolarctobacterium sp.
ACTGTTGTTGCTACTGTAAAATTTGCATTTGTTAATGTGTGGAGACAATGAACTAATGATTCCTACTATACCTTGAGAGAGGAAGATTATAGCCAGGAATACGGTGACGATTACGAAGATGCTATACAAGATGGCTGGGAAGAGAAAAAAAGAACCAGGAAGTAAGGGTATTCCTATCTACTGATTTCTTGGATATGCTCAATTATTATTTATGTTTCTTTGTATACTTGTCATTTAATTATTGACCTCTAGGCAAGAAAATGACATAATATAAGTAGCTAGTAAAAGTGTGTTTTTACATACTTAATATTATCATGCTTTATTTGAAGGGAGATTGACTGTTATGGCTATGAGCGTTGCTGCTAAACATGCGAAGGGTAAGGCTGCTAAGGATAAAATCTTCGGCGCAAATGCTGCTGCCGTTGAGCGTGCTGCTGAAATTGGAAAGGAAAATGTAACTAATGCTACTATTGGCGCTATCCTGGATGAAGAGGAAAATCTGGTTTGCCTGCCTACTGTTGAGAAGGTATATCGTCAATTAAAGACTGAGGAAATTGTTGCTTATGCTCCTATTTCTGGTTTGCCTGTATATTTGGAAACTGTTTTGACTGCTGCCTTTGGCGAGTCTCGTCCGGATGCTTATCTGGCTGCTGTAGCTACTGCAGGCGGCACTGGCGGTATCCACCATGCTCTGTGGAACTACCTGGATGCTGGTGATGTAGCTCTGTGCTCCGATTGGTATTGGGGCGCTTACAAGGTATTGGCTGCTGATTTAGGTCGTGGCTTTGTTACCTACAAAATGCTGGATGAAAACAATAAATTCAATCTGGCTGCTTTAGAGGAAAAGGTTGAAGAAATTCTGGCTAAGCAAGATAACCTGCTGTATCTGCTGAATACTCCTGCTCATAATCCTACTGGCTACAGCTTAAGCGAGGAGGATATGGATGGCGTACTGGCTATTCTGAAAAAGGCTGCTGCTAAGCCTGGCAAGAACATCGTGCTGTTCCTGGATGTTGCCTATATTGACTATGCTGGCGAAAAGGAAGAGGTACGCAAGATTTTCAAGAAGCTGGGCGGTCTGCCTGCTAATCTCCTAACTATTATCGGCTATTCCATGTCTAAGGGCTTCACCATGTACGGCCAACGCACCGGCGCTATGATTGGTGTTTCCTCTGATGCAGATGTAATCCAAGAGTTTAAGGATATTAACCAATATACCAGCCGTGCAACCTGGTCTAACATCAACCGTGCAGCAATGCGCACCTTAGCTACTATCTACACTGATGAGAAGCTACTGGCAGATGTTTGTGCAGAGCGTGATTATTACTATAAGATGATTAAGGCTCGTGCTGACATCTTTACCTCTGAGGCTGCTGAGTGTGGCTTGAAGATGCTGCCCTATGTTGCAGGCTTCTTCCTGTCCATTCCTGCTAAGGATCCGGATGCAGTTTGCGACAAGCTGCATGAAGAGAATATCTTTGCAGTTCCTCTGGCTGCTGGTGTGCGCGTAGCTGTTTGTGCTGTACCTGCTCGCAAGATGAAGGGTATGGCTGCTAAGATTAAGGCTGCTATGGATTTCTGCGGCGAGTAATATGTGTTCTTACAAGGACGGAGCCTAGGCTTTGTCCTCTAGCATAAGATTAAAAAAGGGAAATAGAAGAGAACACCCAAATGTGAAATGCTTAAGTAACCAACTAACTTAATACACATTTTGAGGTGTTCTCTTTGCATAAAGGCATACAATGTTTTAGAGAATTTGGCACTTATAATTTGCAAAAGCTATTGTTTTTCTCATCCGGAATTTAGGTGTAAAGCTTTGAGAAAACATTTATGAATATTCCCGTTTAAGAGGAAAAGAGGGAAGAAAGTAATGCTGTCATTTGTCTACAAGAAAATGAATGAGAAGGATTTTATTCTTGATGCAAAGAATATTGACATCTTTTCTGAAGAATTGGAACAATTACTAAGTAAAGCACCCTTGAAGCATGAGGATTTGCTAAAGTTGCGTCTTTTAACAGAAACAGTGCTTATAAATTGGATGATGTCTGTTGATGAGGGAACAACAGTAAGCTTTCAGCTCTATAAATTAATGGGGCGTACTCATTTGGAGCTTTCTATGGAGGGAGAGGAAATCAATCCCTTGGAGGCCTGGGGTGAGTTTGATGTGCCTGCTCAGTTTGCAGAAATGATGCAGTCCTTCCAAAGTGATATAGGCATATCACCGGTTTATAGCTATAATCACGGTTGCAATACTGTTAAATTTAGACTTCCAGAGAAAGAGTTTTCTCCTTTAGCTAAAACTTGCATGGCTGTTGCCCTATCCATAGCGACCTATGCAGGCTGTTCGTTGCTGCCGCCAGAGTGGTCAAAATTCATCAGTAAAGAGGTTTTTGAACCTGCTTTTAATATGTTTATGGGCTTGATGTCCATGCTGGCTGCTGTCATGGTTTTTGCTTCGCTTGCTTCCAGCACTGTAGGTATGGGTGATAGAAAGCTGCTCAATAAATATGGTCGGGGTGTATTTTTTTATCTTCAACTATTAAACTTTTGTTATACAGCTGTGGCAATTTTCTCTTGCAGTCTTTTGTTTGGTATTGTATCAGGAAATAGTGTTTTTAATGCTGCCTTGTTGGTAGAAGTATATAAAATTATTCTTGGTATCATACCTAACAATATTGTTAAGCCATTTTTAGAAGGCAATACCTTGCAATTACTTTTTATGGGTATTTCTCTTGGTTGTTTTTTGTTGACATATAAGGATGAAACTGACAGCTTGATAAAAACTATTTATCAATTCAATTTTACCATTACCAAACTCTTGACTGTAGTGTGTAAAAAGATGCATTATGCTGTGTATCTAAGTTTGAGTATTTTACTTTTAAATGGTTCCTTGAATAAGGTTGTGAGTGCTGTCGATATCATTATCCTTGAAGAAGGCATCATTTTGATGCTTATGCTGTTGGTTTTCGTTTGGATTAGCTGGAAATGTAAATGTAGCCCTTTGCAACTGCTTAAGGATTTTTTTCCTGTGGGTGTCACGGGCTTAACGACTGCATCCAGTATGGCTACAATGCCTATAATTACAGACATTTGTAGTACAAAATATAAAATAGATCAAAAATTTATGAATTTCGCCTTACCCATTTCGATTATTTTCGGTAAAGCAACTGTAGGCGTATACTTGTCAGTTTTGGGCCTATATTTTGTTAAGGAATATGGGATTGAGGTTACTTTAACACAATTGATTTCTGTTGGTGTAATGATTGCGCTGATGTGCTCAGCTGCACCGCCAGTGCCTGGTGGTGGTATCATAGTACTGACCATGGTATTCCAACAATTAAATTTGCCTAAGGAAGCTATTGCAGTACCTATAGCTTTAGATATTATTTTTGACATGCTGAATACAGGCTGGAACACCTACTTGTGTGGGGCCTCGATGGTGTATTTGGATAAGAAAATGTGTGAAGAATAGCTTGCTGTAAGGCGTTAAAGCTCTACTTAATTATGCATTTTAAAAACTGGAGGCGTTATAATGAAGATCTTTGCAGAAAAACAATTTGTGGCTGAGGAAGCAAATTTGCCAGAAATTCTTGCCTGGGTGGAAGCAACTACCATGGATTTTTTGAGCGTAGATGCAGCTCTAAAAATGCAGCTGGCTGCTGAAGAGGCCATTGTTAATGTGTGTAAGTATGCCTACGAGGGGCTGAACATAGAGGATAAACCTTTAAAAATGCGTCTGGGAGAAGATAAGGATTGCGTTTTTTTAGAGCTTGAGGATAAGGGACATCCCTTTAATCCCTTGGAGAATATTGATGCGGATCCAACTCTCTCTTTTGAAGAGCGTGAAGAAGGGGGCTGGGGTCGCACCTTGATTTTGAAAATGACTTCCAAAGCTGTTTATGACTTTGTAGACCCCAAGAATATTCTGCGTTTGGAAGAAGATAAGTGCGATAATGAACAAATCCCTAATTTTGCTGACTTGTTAAAAGAGGATTGATTTTCTATGAGATTAGAAAAAGAAGCTTCTCCTTTTAGCAGTATGGGCATGCTACAATTGGTTGTCACGGCATTTGTGTATACTCTGTTTGCCTTTTTGAGTCAAAAGTGTATGACAGCTTTGGGTGGCTGGCAGCTGGATTTTGCGGATTTTGTTCCAGTCGTGGCGGGAATTCTTTTTGGCTTACCAGGTGCTTTAGGCAGTTTTCTTGGAGCTATCCTTGCATATAAGGTTGAACTGGCTCAATGGTATTTTGCTATAACAGAGGGATTAATAAACTATTTGTTAGCTTACTCAACCTATCGTCTTTGGTATGGTTATCAGAGCAAGAAGGCTACCCTTTATATTTATAACAACCGCACCTTTGTAAAGTTTATCAAAATCCTGCTGTTTACTGCTTGCAACGTCGCTGTTTTGTCGGGTGCGCAAATGAAGCTGCAAACAGCGTTGGGAGATAATTTAGAGATAGGCATCCGTTTCTTTGAGGTTTTTGAGTTTTCTG
>JAEDNJ010000138.1 GCA_016302525.1 Phascolarctobacterium sp.
CCTCTCCAAAAATATCGATGCCCTCTCCAATGCCATCGACTCCCTCTTACGCTAGCAGCCGTAGGTTGCTAGCAAAAATACCCACGGACTACGCACTCGCGCTATCCGTGGGTATATCAGTATCAAAGGAGCACACCCATGTTAAAACAACTCTTACACCTAATCTTAACCTTTTTTCATTATAGCCGCTATAGCAAGCGAAAGAGCACAGGCGGCCACCCCACCCCACATCCTCACAGGGACAATAACCCGCATACTTGACGGCGACACCATCACCCTAAGGGAAGCAGCTACAGGCAAACGCTACCGCCTCCGCCTTGCCAGCATAGATGCCCCCGAAAAAGACCAGCCCTACGGCAAAGAAGCAACACAGCTGCTAAAACAGCTCGCCCTTGGGAAATATGCCGAAGCCCATATCAGGGGTCCCGATAAATACCAACGCCTTGTAGCCCATGTCTATATAGCTGCTTCTGCAGAGCCTAACGCTTTATTGCCCAAGCAAAGCCTAGCACCTGCTGCACTGGCTACCGCTAGCCTTAGTAAGAAGCCTGAGCCACCTCTGCAAGACCTTTGCTGCACCCTCTTGGAGCAGGGCGCAGCCTGGCACCTAAGCTACTTTGACCGCACGGACAAGGACTATGCCTTGCACGCCCTTTTGCAGCGCCTAGCCCAAAGGCACAAGCTAGGACTCTGGGCACGAGGCTTTCCACTAGCCCCTTGGCAGTGGCGGAAAAGAAAAAACGCTGAGCAAAATGACAAGCTCAGCGTTTTTTTAGCGTAAAATTAATAATTGGGAAATAGATACTGTAAAAGGTAAAAAGTTTTCTAAAAAGTGTGCAACTTCTTATTGCAATTTAGGTTGCAATTTAAGAGAAAAACTCTTTGACAAACTCCAGCTTATGTTCTATAATATAGACAAAGAAGTGCTGCCGATAGCGGTTAGCCCTTAGTGTATGTGATCAAAAATGACCGCACAGTTTCTCAGGCTAGCGGTCATTTTGATTTCTAGAATGGTTTTGTCCAATCATATAACCAAGAGCAAATATACTCACAGCACAACCTACAAAGGTCATTAAGCTTTCTATCGTCATAAGGCATCCCTCCCAGCATGGATTTCCAAGCTCTCACGAGTATGGATTTCTATGGCAACAGAGGGCAATCAAAACAGCGCCCTCTGATAGAGGGCTAACCGCATACCGTTTATCCGCAGCACCTGTTGTAATTATACTACACGGTGCTATTTTTGTAAATGTTTATATGAACTTTATTTTGCAAACAATTATATTTGTTTATACTTTCCTTGTATGTGCGAAAGTAGTTTTTTTCTAATGAAAATCAAAAACCTCTGTACATTGCTGTACAGAGGTCATTTTTTGTTGAATTACATTGCTGCTTTTTCAACAGGATATACACTGATTTGGCGTTTGTCACGGCCTTTGCGTTCAAACTTAACCATACCTTCGATGGTTGCGAAGATGGTGTAATCCTTGCCCATGCCTACATTAGCACCGGGATGGAATTTGGTACCACGTTGACGAACGATGATGGAACCAGCGGTTACAACTTGGTTGTCATGTGCTTTGGTGCCCAAACGTTGTGCGTTAGAGTCACGACCGTTGTGGGAGGAACCAGTACCTTTTTTATGTGCATGTAATTGCAGAATAATTTCAAACATTACTTTCACCTCCTAAAGAGAACATACCTACCTGGTTACAAATAGCTATGAAAGAACGTTGCTTTTACCTGTCAAGGCAACATCCAACTAGTCGGATGTTTTCAACGAATTTTTCACATGATGTTCTTTGATGCGAACATATTTCGGACACTGCTTAGCAATCGATTCTACGCCTAAAAGCATAGTCATCAAAATTGCTTCAGTCAAGTCATTAGGAGCACTGTTCAATGCTACCTCTAGGATACCCTCCTCTTGCTTCACAGCATAGGTGGGATTTAATTTTAAATGTCTTTCTAGGCCCATGAGCGGAGCTTGTGTCAAGGCAGATACAGCGCTGCAGATAATATCCTCGCCCTCTTCTGCATAGCCAGCATGACCACTAACCCTATAGCCAGTAATCATACCCTGCTCATTTCTAGTAACCTCCAGCGAAACCATAATTAAGCTTCGATTTTGGTAATTTCAACAGTGGTGAACGGTTGACGATGGCCTTGACGTCTACGATAGTTAGCTTTAGCTTTGTATTTGAAAACGAAGATTTTGTCTGCTTTGCCGTGTTCAACAACTTTAGCAGTAACCTTTGCACCTTCAACTACAGGAGCGCCAATCTTAACATCAGCGTCGTTAACAACGGTCAGAACTTCTTCAAAAACAACTTCTGCGCCTACTTCAGCGTTCAGCTTTTCAACTTGAACTGCTTCGCCTTCGCTTACACGGTATTGTTTGCCGCCAGTCTTAATAATTGCGTACATTCATTGCACCTCCCTTAATGATAGACTCGCCAGAATGTGGTACTCAGCTAAGAGTTTACGG
Organism: Phascolarctobacterium sp.; assembly: GCA_016302525.1. Lineage (GTDB taxonomy): Bacteria > Bacillota > Negativicutes > Acidaminococcales > Acidaminococcaceae > Phascolarctobacterium_A. Next base: position 2,489 of record JAEDNJ010000138.1, read on the forward strand.
AACCTCTTCGTGCGGTTGGGGACGGACTCCAAGTGTCCATACTGTGATATTGTAACAAATCTTACAAACTTTGTCAATCAATATTTCGGCAGAAATTTGTTTTTTAGTTAGCAAGGTTTCAGAGGATAACCGGAGTAATGTTAGAGCAGCCTGCAGCCTTAATTGCCTCTAAATCTGATTCCTCAGCAGCTGTCTCTACAAGCGGCTCTTCTTGCTTTGGCTCAGCCTCTAGCTCAGCCTCTGCATTGGCAATGAGGCTAGCTAGCTTCTAAGCTTCTTATTAACTATTATCCAACAGCATAAAGTTTTCTACGTGCAGGCTGGGGTCCTCCTCTAGCTTCAAAGAGCAGGCTAGCTCTCGTTCCCACTCACGCAGGAGGCTCTTTTCCTTCATCCACTGCGAGAGCCAGGGATTAGCTACAATGAGCAGCTCCTTGGAGCTGGTCCGCCTGCGCAGCATACTGCGTAAACGGCGCTTTATCTCTAGGGCCAGGGTTGCCTGATTCTGCACCCTGCCAGAGCCACCGCAGACGGGGCAAGGCGTGTAGAGCACAGAGGACAGGTTTTGGCGCGACTTTTTTCGCGTAATCTCTACTAAATTCAGCACCGTAATATCCTGCACCTTGGGCTTGAGCTTGTCTCCTGCCAGACTAGCATGGAGCACATCCAAAATCTCCCGCTTATGCGCCTCCGTATGCATATCAATAAAGTCTACCACGATAATGCCGCCAATATCCCGCAGGCGCAGCTGACGCGCAATCTCCTTGGCGGCCTCACGGTTAATCTGCATAATAGTTTCTTCTAAGGATTCTCTACCGCTAAACTTGCCGCTATTGACATCAATAACCGTCATTGCCTCGGTATAGTCGATAACGAGATAGCCACCACTAGGCAAATTCACCTGACGGTCAGAAATACCTGCTACATCCTCTTCAAAGCCGTTGTATTTAAAAATATCCTCCAAGCCTCTATACATGGTCAGCTTAATGTATTTCCCCTGAGGAATTTCCTTCAGCAGCTCTTCCAGGCGCATATAAATATCCAGGCTGTCAACAGCAATTTCTGTCAGCTCCGGCTTGAGATAATCGCGAACAATGCGGATAGGTAAATCCAGCTCCCTTTGCAAAAGACAGGGAGACTTTGCCAAACGCTCACGCGCTGTAAGTATTTTCCAGGCAGCCGTCAGTTCAGCAATATCTGCTGCCAAGGCCGGGGCACCTACGCCTGAGGCTGCAGTGCGCACCACGAGGGCCACGCCCTCCGGCTTATGCTCGCGGCAAATGCTGTGCAGGCGCTCCCTTTCTTCCTTATTGCTAATCTTACGGGAAACACCAATATAGTCGAGCTGCGGCACCAGCACCACATACTTTCCCGGCAGCGTAATTTCACAGGTAGCAGTCGGTCCCTTACTGCCTCTGGCATCCTTCGTAATTTGCACCAAAAGACTTTGACCCTCTGTCACCTGTAAGCCGTTACCTAAATAGAGAAAGGCATTTTGCTCCAGGCCAATATCAACAAACGCAGCCTGAATGCCGCGAACCACATTACACACTCTGCCCTTAAAGATACTGCCCACAAGATGCTGCTCACCCTGGCGTTCTACCAGATATTCCATAAGCTGGCCATCCTCAATAAGGCCCATGCGATTTTCATCCTCGCTGGCACCGATAATGATTTTCGCTAGCACGCTAACCCTCCTTTCTTCATCTACACATTTTCTACGAGCAAAGCTTTCATCTGCAAGTTTCTACTATAAAGAGTTCCCTGCTTCTAAAAGCCTCGCTATATTTTTAAGCTATTCACTGCAATTTAATCGCATCTGTATTCGTCATGCTAATCTTTTTGCCATTCTTAGCCAGTCTATACAAGCGCAAACGCTCGATATCTGCTAATTCTACGGGCAAGTTGAAAACACAATACTTATTTATTGTTTATATATTACATCACTGCAATT
>JAEDNJ010000139.1 GCA_016302525.1 Phascolarctobacterium sp.
GAAGGCTTCCTCATAGGCAGCGTCGTAGATGTCATTAGAATACTCCACAATACAAGTCTCGGCTTGGTCGGGAGCAGCAAAATCAGCCATAGGCTCACCGAAGCTTGCCTCTAAGCTAGCCAGCTCCTCCTCTGGGGAAACGGGCAAATCGGGAGGTAAAGGCTCGCCCGTGCATTGGGTTATTTCTACTTCAGGCAAACCTGACACAGCAGCTGCTGTCTCACTAGCTTTTGGAGCTGATTTTTGTGGCAGATTGTCATCCTGTTGACTGTTGACTGCCGACTGTCCTGCGGTATTTGCAGCTGAGTTTTGCGGCAGCCTGCCAGCTTGTTGACTAGAGCCTGCCGGTTGTCCTGTGCTCTTTGCACCTGCCTTGGGCGCCAGCTTACCGTCCCCAACATAGGTACAGCTTATTAAAGAAAAAGCAGCCGTCAGCTTTTCTGCCAGCGCCTGCAAAGTTTTCTCTTCAATACACGCCTTAGACGTATAATGGATTTCCCAGGAGGCTCCAACTGCATCCGTAAGGATTTTTTCTATTTGCAGCTGCCTCAGCTGGATTTTCGTCGCGAACGAAAAAGAAGAGTCAGACAGAAAAGCGAGAAGTCTATCTTTATCTGGGGTTATACAATATGCCGCTTGCATTTTCTGTCCTCCTTTTGTTGATAAATGAAAAAAACTATTTTAACAAACTTAACTCTAAAAGCTCCTAAACAGCTGAACTTTTTCAAGCTAATTAAGTAGTCTACTCTACTTCTATAGTATCAACAATAAACCAAGCGATTTGTTACACTAGATTATCATAAATAAGCAAAGACATTTATTACACTAAAATATCTTAAATAAGCTTATTTATTGTGCTAAATATTCATGAACAAGCTAAGCCATCTATATAAGCTCTCTTTTCATTAAAGTACTGAGCTAGTTATTCTGATACTACGAATAGCCATGCTACTTAACATTCTCAATGCTCATAAAGCCTTCAATAGAATGGAGACCACTAATAACCTCCATATTGTCTACCTCAGGATTATATTTTACAAACATCTCTAATAAGAGCGTTGCATTTTTATCATCTGTTTTCACATTCAGGGATTTTAGCTTCACCCCATTAAGTGTCAGGTAGTTAATGATGTCTGAAACAATAGCTTGACGATTTTTTACGCGAACCACCATAAAACGATTGGAGGTTTTGCCGCGTAATCCCATGAACTTTTCCCAATTCCGAAGGATGGTTAGTACAATCAGGGTCAGCACCGTAGAGCCAATGCTTACTACATACATACCAGCGCCTACAGCCAGGCCAATAGCAGAAACCATCCACATGGTAGCAGCAGTAGTAAGCCCCTTAATAGACAGGCCCTCATGAATAATAGTGCCAGCGCCTAAAAAGCCTATGCCGCTGACAACCTGAGCCGCAATACGGGCCGAGTCACGCCTCACACCCATATCATCCTGCACAGTATGGACAGGCACAGTATCGCCAAAGCCAAAAATGGAAACCAGCATAAAGAGCGTAGAGCCCACACAGACAAGCACATGGGTTCTAAGACCAGCGGGCCTGTCGCCCTTACCTCTCTCAATGCCGACACAGCCACCCAAAATAGCAGACAGCAGCAGGCGCAGGAGCATATGCGCCTCGGTGCTAGCAAAGTATTGCTGTATGTTTTCAAACATTTTTCATCACAACCTTTTACAGCTTACTAAACCTTCTCTAATAAACAATCTTTTTTCTAAGCAATCTTCTTCAGCCTAAATAGCCTAAAAGCTTTCTGCTAGCCAAGCTAGTTTATTGCTCAGCTAGCACATCCTTCTGTTTTTAAGAATTCAAACATCTTTAATTTAGCCATATAAGCATCTATGTGTACAACAAAACATACTTATAGTAACAGAAAAAGTTTGACTCAGCACTGCTAGCCAAGCATATTTCGCTAAGCAAATACTTCTTCGGCTTTTGATTTTTAGAGCTTAGCCAGCATTTCCTTAATAGCAGCTACATAATCACCTGCAACAGGCAGCATGGTAACCTCGCCAGTTTTGCGCGCCTTAACCTCAATTTCGCCAGCCTTTAAGGTCTTCGGACCAACAACTACACGCAGGGGGTAACCAATGAGGTCTGCATCCTTAAATTTAACGCCAGGGCGCTCGTTGCGATCGTCGATGACGGTCTCTACGCCAGCCTTGGTCAGCGCAGCATAAATCTCCTCTGCCTTAGCAGTAGATTCTGCATCCTTATTGTTTACAGGTACTACTAGTACCTCGTAAGGAGCAATAGCCACAGGCCAGATAATGCCGTCCTTATCATTGTTTTGCTCGATAGCAGCAGCCATAGTACGGCTTACGCCAATGCCATAGCAGCCCATAACCATCGGCTGCTCCTTGCCCTGCTCATCTAGGAAGGTTGCGTGCATAGCCTTGGAGTATTTGGTGAACAGCTTAAATACCTGGCCAACCTCGATACCGCGAGCCTTAGCAACCTTACCGCCGCAGTGCGGACAGGGGTCTCCCTCTTGAATGAGGCGAATATCAGCCACATAGGTAGGAGTAAAGTCACGACCGGGGTTTACATTTACTAAATGGTAGCCCTCTTTATTAGCGCCGCAGCAGAAGTTGTGCATTTTCATAACCGTGCTGTCGCAAACAACAATAGCCTTCTTGGGGTCGATACCGCAGGGGCCCATGTAACCGCCGCAGGTGCCAGCAGCAATGAGCATATCCTCGTCAGCCATTTCCACCTCATTAACACCTACAGTGTTAACAACCTTGATTTCGTTAACCTCATGGTCGCCACGCACGAAGCACAGGATTAAGCCCTTCTCGCTCTTGAAGGCAACAGCCTTGACAGATTTATCCTGGGGCAGATTGAGGTAATTGCAAACATCCACAATGGTTTTACAGTCAGGAGTAACAACCTCTGCCTTTTCCAAAGCAGTTTCCTCAGGAGCAACAATTTCGTGCAGCTCTGCCTTTTCTACATCCGCAGCATAGTCGCATTGAGTGCAGTAAGCGATTTCTGCCTCACCACTTTCAGCCAGCACCATGAATTCATGGGAGCCATTGCCGCCAATAGCGCCGCTATCTGCTTCTACAGGACGATAGGTTAAGCCGCAGCGGTCAAAAATGCGGGTATAAGCATCATACATAGTCTTATAGGAAACATCCAGACCAGCCTCGTCACGGTCAAAGGAATAAGCATCCTTCATAATGAATTCACGACCACGCATTAAGCCAAAGCGAGGACGGCGTTCATCACGATACTTATTTTGAATTTGATAAAGATTCATAGGCAGCTGACGATAAGAGCGTACATCGCCACGAATTAGGCTTGTTACCATTTCCTCATGGGTAGGTCCTAAGCAGAATTCACGGTTGTGACGGTCCTTCAGGCGTACCATTTCTAAGCCATAAACATCCCAACGGCCAGACTCCTGCCATAGCTCAGCCGGCTGCACGATGGGCATGAGGATTTCCTGCGCACCGCTCGCATCCATTTCCTCGCGAATGATGTTTTCAATCTTTTTCAGTACACGCCAGGCTAAGGGCAAATAGCTGTACATACCAGCAGCAGATTTGCGCATAAAGCCTGCGCGGAGCATTAATTGTTGGCTAACTACCTCTGCCTCTGCCGGAACCTCGCGCAGAGTGGGTGCAAATAATTTAGAAAAACGCATTGTTTATTGTTCCTTTCTCTCTTCTAAAATTTTGTCTATCTCCTTAAAAAGCTCAGCAACCAGCTGGTCCTCAGGCACCTTGCGCAGCACCTCTCCCTTGCGGAAGATAAGGCCCTCGCCGATACCACCAGCCAGACCTACATCGGCCTCGCGGGCTTCACCAGGACCATTAACCACACAGCCCATAACGGCCACAGTTATAGTGTCCTTGATATTGGCTAAACGCTTTTCTACCTCTAGCGCCAGCTTTTCTAGATTGATACGAGTTCTGCCACAGGTCGGGCAGGAAATAAGTGTAGGCCCGTAATTGCGCAGCCCCAGGGACTTCAAAATTTCGTAGGCCGTCTTTACCTCATTCACAGGATCGCCCGTGAGGGAAATACGAATGGTGTCGCCAATGCCCTCGGCCAAGAGCGCTCCTACACCTACTGCGGATTTAATGATACCGCTATTGACAGTGCCTGCCTCCGTAATGCCTACATGGAGCGGATAGTCGCATTGACTAGCCATAAGGCGATAAGCAGCCAGGGTCATGGGCACATCATGGCATTTGAGGGAAATTTTGATGTTGCGATAATCCATATCCTCAAGGATGTGGATGTGGCGCCAGGCAGCCTCTACCAGAGCTTCAGGAGTAGGATGACCATACTTTTCCAGCAGGTCCTTCGGCAGACTGCCAGCATTGACACCAATGCGGATAGGAATATTGCG
>JAEDNJ010000140.1 GCA_016302525.1 Phascolarctobacterium sp.
TTCTTGTCATATAAACCTTATGATGTTGACTAGAATGTTCAAAGCAAAGGCTTTTAACAAAAGCTTATTTTAAATCGACAGATTGCTGAAAGGTTGTTGCATAAGTATTTGCCAAAAGGGCGGAAATAGTATATAATAGGCTGAAAATTGTTGTATATCTAAAGTATACGCAGGAGGGTAAGGCAGTTTTATTGCTAGTTTACATCCTCTTATTTAGATAACTCATAGAAGGAGATTGTATGTATGAATTGTGCAAGAGAATACTATAGTCATTATAGCTCCTCTCTCAATAGAGAAATGCACCTTTTGGTTTATGGCAGAGGTGGAACCCCTGTGATTGTTTTCCCCTGTCAGGATGGAATGTGCGACAACTGGGAAAGCTTTAATATGATGGACACACTGCAGGACTATTTAGAGCAGGGACAAATTCAGCTCTTTTGCGTGGATACAGTGGATAAGGAAAGCTGGTCCGATACGAATGGCGATAATTGGCACCGTGCCTGGATTCAGGAGTGCTACTATCACTATATCGTGGACGAGGTTGTTCCCCTGGTGAAGGAATGGAATGGTACGGGTAAGCTGCCCCTTGTAACAGGCTTTAGCCTGGGCGCTACTCATTCTGCTATTGTTTTCCTGCGCCGCCCCGACCTTTTTAGCGGTGTGCTGGCCCTCTCTGGCTGCTATGATGTGGCTTATTTCTGGGGCAGCTGGTCTAATGGCATTCTTTATGATAATTCCCCAGTTAGCTTTTTGCCTAATCTGCCTAAGGACCATTACTACACTGATTTATATAACAGGCGTAAGCTTATCTTTTGCGTTGGTCAAGGCCGTTGGGAGGAAGAGGGTATTCGTACCACGAGAATCCTGGCCGAAACCTTTGCTGCGAAAGGAATTCATGCCTGGGTAGATTTCTGGGGCTATGATGTAGACCATGATTGGCCCTGGTGGAAGGAACAAATCCGCTATTTTCTGCCCTCGCTCTTAGAATAAATGCTTGAAAAGGAGAACCTATGAATTTTATTTTTATTTCACCCCATTTCCCTAAAACCTATTGGAATTTTTGTGACCGTTTAAAGAAAAAAGGCGTTAATGTGCTGGGTATTGGCGACGCGCCCTATGATAGCCTGGATGTGAATGTTAAGAATTCCTTAACCGAATATTATTATCTGCCGAATATGGAAAGCTACGAGGAAATGTACAAGGCTGTTGCTTTCTTCGCCTTTAAGTACGGTCGTATTGACTGGATTGAATCCAACAACGAGTATTGGCTGGAAACTGATGCAAGACTGCGCACAGATTTCAATGTCAACACTGGCATTAAACTGGATAGAATTGCTTCCTTCAAGAGCAAGGCAGAGATGAAGAAGAAATATGCTACGGCTAAGGTGCCTACAGCTCGCTGCCATCGAGTAGTAGGCTTAGAGGATACTAAGGCCTTCATTGCTGAGGTTGGCTATCCTGTAATTGTAAAGCCTGAGAACGGTGTTGGCGCTGCTGATACCTTTAAGCTGGAAAACGAGAACGATTTAGCAAGCTTTATCGCTAAAAATCTGTCTGAGCCCTATGTATGCGAGGAATTTATCACAGGCGATATTTATTCCTATGATGCTATTATCAACGCTGAGGGCGAGCCCCTGTTTGAGTCTATGACCTGCTGGCCTCCCTCCATTGCCGACATTGTCAACAAGGATTTAGACTTAGCTTATTATGTGCACAAGGATGTAGAAGAACAGCTGCGCAGCTATGGCCGTAAAACCGTTAAGGCCTTCCATGCCTTCAATCGTTTTGTGCATTTGGAATTCTTCCGCCTGACGGAGGCGAAGAAGAAGCTGGGTGCTGTAGGCCGCTTTGTGGGCTTAGAGGTTAATATGCGCCCTGCTGGTGGCTATACTCCTGATATGATGAACTATGCTCATAGCGTAGATGTTTACGAAATCTGGGCCGAGATGGTGACAAGCGGCAAACGCTTCTTCCCGCAAGCAGAGAAGGAATATGTCTGTGTTTATGCTGGCCGCAAGGAGGGCAAGAGCTATGTGCACACCCATGAAGAGATTATGGCAAAATATGGTCCCTTCATCATGATGCACGAGGAAATGCCGGAAATGATGCGCCGCACCATGGGTCGCTGGAGCTATACCGCTCGTTTAGAAAGCGAAGCAGAGGCTAAGGAGTTCATTGCCTTTGTGCAGGAGCAGAAGTAAGCTATTGCAAAACTGGTCAAAATTAGGCAAGAGCAGATAAAGTTACCTAAAAGTGTACTGCTTCATCTGACAATTAAGGACTAATCATAAATAACAAAGAGCACTTCAAGTTTCCGTTGCTCTAAGGCAAGCTTGATGTGTCTTATGTTGCTGTACTACTTAGTTTAGGACAATGAAATACAAATAACGCTGAACCTGTTCTAGGTTCAGCGTTTCATATTGTAGAAAACCCATGTTTCTCGTTTTTAGGGAAGCATGGGTTAATTATTTTGAAGCTGTATTCTATTGTTAAAGTATTTTCATAAGCAAAGCATAATAAAAGGGACTGCGTTTTTGCAGCCCCTAAATAGTCATTTATAATGCTTGGTGCGTATCAGTTTAATGATTGCCATTTCCTTGGGAGATAAGAGCGTAAATTCCCAGCCAGGCTGTTTATCTGTTCTACCAAAAAGCTCGTCAACTGTAACTCCGAAAAATACAGCAATACTTACATAAGCGCCCTTGTCAGGCTCTTGTTTGCCAGTTTCCCAACAGGAGATGGCGTTAGTGCTTACGCCCAGTTCTGCAGCTAACTGCTTTTGTGTCATCTTATGGCGTTGACGAAGCTCTCTTAGCTTTTGCGGAAATAGTTCAGGTTGGTACAAATTCATACTATCACCTATTTTAGTAATACGTCTATTGCTGCAGCAACAGACGAAATTATACTAGCATAGTTATATAGCATTTTCAAGATTAGCTAAAATAGCATTATTGTTATTCGATAATTAAATTAACGAAATTCAATAATTATGCTATAATGTATCTAGGTTGCATGAAGGAGCTTAGATATGAAGAAGAAATTAGACAGACATGGACTAATTTTAAATCGGGTTAAGCAAAGCCTTGCTTATATCAATAGGGCAAGACTAAAATATCCAGAGGATGAATGTAGGCTGTACTATGATTATGGCTTGAAATATGTCTTGCCTGTCGATAGGAATACCCAAGCTGCTATCTATGAGGCTCCGGGGATGATTTTTCTCTGTGCCAGGTGTTTTACAGAGGAGGTCAGCTCGCAGCAGCTGTATGACCTTGTTTATGAGCATTATCATTTGCTTGAGGCTTATAAAAGTAGGCAGACACTCAAAGCGAGTAGACACAGTATAGTTGCTACACAAGAAGAATGGGACTATATGCTAAAGGCCCTAGAGGAATATAGGAAGAAGCAAGAATAAGTTATTTGCTGTGCAGAAAAATCTGATTATCTGCTAAGTGCTCTTGAGGAACATAGTATAGAAGTAATAATAGGCTGTTTCGTCTACATTTTTTGCTTGCTTTTCTCCTGAACATAGGTTATAATACACACATAAACTTAATAAAACTTTGAGATTGAGTTTAGCTCATGAAGGGGCATACCACCACGGGTATGGTTTCTTTGTGAGTTTTTTTGTTTTTTAGGAGGTAAATTATGCAAACTCGTAAACTCACCATGGCTGCTTTACTAGTAGCTCTAGGCACTCTCAGCGCTCATCTTATTTCTATTCCTGCTGGCGTTTCCCGCTGCTTTCCTGTGCAGCACGCCATTAATGTTATTAGTGCCGTAGTTCTGGGTACTGACTATGCCATCATTATTTCCTTCTCAATTGCCACTCTGCGTAATCTTTTTGGTACAGGCTCTCTGCTTGCCTTTCCCGGCAGTATGATAGGTGCGGCTCTGGCTGGACTGGCCTATAGCCGTCTGCACAAGGTAGGGGCTGCTATGGCTGGTGAAATTATTGGTACTGGTCTCATTGGCGGCCTCGTAGCCTGGGTTATTGCGGCTACCTTTTTGGGAAGCAAGGCGGCAGCCTGGTTCTTCATTCCTCCCTTTATGGTGAGCACTGTAGGCGGCAGCTTGATTGCCTTTCTGCTTTTAAAAACGGGCATATTCAAACAATTTATGTAATGCCTGTGTTTTACTTCATGAAAAATATGTAGATTATTAGCAGTCATAACAGCCACTGCTCTGTACATAAGCTATATAGATTGTAAACAGTTTTAATTGCTTCTACCAATAAGGATATACTTATGCTCAGTAATTTAAGATGACTAGAAAAAGAAGGATAGAAGCAGCATTAATAGCTTGGACAAATAATAAAGTGCACCTTATTTACACTTTCGTTTAAATAAGGTGC
>JAEDNJ010000141.1 GCA_016302525.1 Phascolarctobacterium sp.
CCCTTGCTTTAAGCCCGTTCTATGCAAAAAGCCTCTGGATTCTTCATCCAGAGGCTCGCATTTTATTGGGAAGCTTTGTTATTGTTGAGGCCGCAGGCTCCACCACAGCCGCCACAGCTGCCAGAGCAGCCCACACAGCCACCCTGCTTAGCGCTCTTCAAGACGGCCTTAGCCGCAAAAAAGGCGCCCACAGCTAAAACTAACAGAATAATATATTGCAGCATTTGTAACCTTCTTTCTCAAACAGAATTACTTACTCTAAACAAGGCTTAGCTAAGTCAAAGACATTTAATGCTCTCTTGTAACCTTCAGCTTAGTTAGGCTGCATTAGCAGAAATTTTAGTAACGCCACTCTTTTTATCTGCCTTTGCTGCAGGACGCAAAAGCAGGAACAGGAAGCCCACGCCTAGAGCACAGGCTACGCCAGTCCAGAAGGTGAAGCCCTGGTCAGTCCAGAAATATACAGCAAACTGATACAGCATCAGGCTCAGAGCATAAGCATAAACATTTTGGAATATTACCGTGATAGCAGCCCATTTCCTGGAGTTCATCTCTCTTGCCATGGTAGCGATAGCAGCGAGACACGGAGAATCCATGAGGTTGAAAACTAAGAAGCAGAAGGCAGCCGAAGCATTCGGGAAAAAGCCCATGGTAGCCTGCCACAGACCAGCATCATCCTCTGCCACCTCTTCGCCAAGACCAGTGAGAATAGCAAAGGTAGAAACAATGGACTCCTTAGCAATGAAGCCGGACAGGGCTGCTGCCACAGCCTCCCAGGAGCCAAAGCCGAGGGGAGCAAAAACAGGTGCCAGACCACCAGCAATAGCAGCCAGGAAGGAGGCTTCTGTGTCCACCAGGCCAAAGCCTTCCTCACCCATGCCAAAGCTTGCGAGGAACCACATCATAATGCAGCACAGGAAGATGATTGTGCCCGCCTTGATGAGGAAATGCTTTACTCTCTCCCAGGTGTGCAGCACGAGGTTATATATGGTAGGCATATGATAAGGAGGCAGCTCCATAACAAAGGGAGAGGATTCTCCGGCAAAAAGCTCCGATTTTTTCAGGATAATGGAGCAGATAATCACGGAGAAGAAGCCCAAAAAGTACATAATAGGAGCTAAATACCACTCGCCGCCCATAATAGCGCCAGCCATGAGGGCGATAACAGGCAGCTTAGCGCCGCAGGGAACAAAGGTCGTAGTCATCAGGGTCAGACGGCGCTCGGTTTCATTTTGGATAGTACGGCAAGCCATTAAGCCAGGCACACCACAGCCAGAGGAAACCAAAAGTGGAATAAAGGAACGACCACTCATGCCCCATTGACGGAATACTCTATCCATAATGAAGGCTATGCGTGACATATAGCCGCAGTCCTCTAGGAAGGAGAGCAGCAAAAAGACAACAGCCATCTGCGGCGTAAAGCCCAGGGCAGCACCTACGCCACCCACAATGCCATTAACCACTAAGGAGGTGAGCCATTCCTCACAGCCGCTATTTTCCATAAATTCTTGGGTAGCAGGCTGCAAAATTTCGCCAAAGAGAACATCATTTACCCAGTCGGTCATATCCGCGCCAATGGTTTCAATGGCCAGATAATAAACAGCAAACATGGTCAGGAAGAAAATCGGAAAAGCCAAAAAGCGATTAGTAACAATCTGGTCAATCTCGTCAGAAACGGTCAGCCCGCCCTGATTAGCCTTAACCACAGCCTTTTGCATAATCTCGTCAATGAAGGCATAGCGGTCATTTGTAATAACGGCCTCAGCATCATCCTCATTAGCAAGCTCTACAGCATGAATCAGCTTTTCTATTTTCTGCTTTTCTTCTACACTAATGTTGTAGCTCTTGTAAACCTCTTCGTCTCGCTCAAAAAGCTTCACCAGAGCCCAGCGTCTGCCACGCTCAGGCAGCTTGGCACCGACAATAGCTTCAATAACAGCCAGAGCTTCCTCTACAGGCTCAGAGAATTTTGCCAGACAATTAAGGTTTTCGCCACTCTTAGCTGTTGCTATTGCCTTGGCAATGAGCTCTTGAATACCCTCGCCCTTAAGAGCAGTACATTCGATAATAGGACAGCCCAGCTGTAAACGCAGTCTTGCAGTGTCAATTTTATCACCACGGCTATGGACGATATCCATCATATTCAGCGCAATTACTACCGGGTAGCCCATTTCCATGAGCTGCGTTGTCAAGTACAGATTGCGCTCGATATTCGAGGCATCCACCAGGTTAATAAGAGCATCCAGCTTTGTGTTTAACAAATACTTGCGGGCCACAACCTCTTCTAGGGTGTAGGGACTAAGCGAATAAACGCCGGGCAGGTCTGTGAGCACTACCTCATTGTGTCCCTTTAGCAGGCCCTCCTTTTTTTCTACAGTAACACCAGGCCAGTTACCAACATATTGGTTAGCACCTGTTAAAGCATTAAACAGCGTAGTTTTGCCCGAGTTGGGATTGCCAGCCAGGGCAATTTTCATTTCACTCATTCTTTCCCCCTACATTTCTACGACAATCTTCTCCGCCTCTGCCTTGCGCAGCGACAGCTCATAGCCGCGGAGAGAAACCTGCATAGGATCGCCCAGAGGAGCCATCTTGCGTACAAAAATAGCAGTACCCTTGGTAATCCCCATATCCATTATACGGCGCTTTAAGGCGCCCTCTCCTAAAAGGCGCAGCACCTTGGCGGTAGCACCAATAGGAACATCCTTCAATGTTTTCATTACACTAACCTTTCCTTATATCTCGCAATCAACATTTATCTTCAAGCTTTAGCAAGCTCATTCTTGTTAGCAAAGGCTAACGCATGGTCAAAAATTATGTAGTTAGCTATTCCTAACTACTGCTACAATTCTACTATATTCCAAGCTGCTTTGTCAAGCTAAATTTTTGATTGGCAACACTAATTCTTTAGCACAGTTAGACATGGCTACTTTAGAAGGAATAAGTAACCTCGGTCCAAATGCGCTTATCTCTTTGAGAGCTATCCTTTAAATCCTGGGTATCATAATAGGTTACAGCGGCGACAACATTTTTTGCTACAGCATAATCTGCACCAAGGCTCCAGCCCTTAAAGCCATTTTCAAAATCAAAGTTGCCATCTCCACCATGAGCAACATAGGTTTGCGCACCTTGATTATAATAGTTGAAGCTTACGCCCCAGGAGCCTTTTTCTTCAGCCTCGGCTCCACCATAGGCCAGACCCAAAACATAACCATGCTTTTTCGTGTCTTCTAATGCCTCATTGCCAGAGCTGCTGCCCTTAATGTAAAGAGCGCTGATATTCAAATTCTCTGCTGCTTCGTAGGAAGCACCCAGGGTGAAAATACCATTTTTTGCCTTGCTCGGCTCACCAAGTGCATCCTCTCCATTCAGATTATTGAATTGCGCATACTAGGTTTTGATTTCTAAATTTTCCAGCGGTGCATAGCTTAAACGAGCGCCTACAGCTCTGCTTTGCTTTTGATGGCCATTTGCATCTACATAATTCAGCTCGTTGCCATCTATTTTCTTAACAGCAAAGCCCTCAACCTTAAGCTTATCACCATAGCTGATTTGTACGCCATCAACAGGCACATCATCATCCAGAACATTGGCATCACCAACAGGAATAGCGATACGACCAGCAATAATATTGGCGCCACCAAGCTTAGCATCTAAGTAAGCTCTTCTTAAATAAATATCGTGATGGTTAGCGCCTCGCTTAGCACGAAAATCATGTTCATTCTCTGCCATGAGGTTAACGCTCAGGTTCTCCATAGGTGTAGCAGTTAGCCAAAGGCGGGTACGCAAGCCCGTCTCAAAGCTTTCACCTTCGTTAACAAAGCTCTTTTTGCTCAGGTAATTATAGCGAACCTCGCCCTTAACCTCGACAATTTCACTTAAGCCTTTCTTTTCATTCCTTGCTTGAGCAGCTTCTTCATCAGCAGCAAAGGCAGTGACAGACATACCTAAGGCCATAGCCATAGTGAGTACAGCAATTGTTTTCATCATTGTCTCCTTTCAATATTGCTTATTATAAAACTTATGTATGGTAACAGTCAGCATCTTTTAACTGTCGAGTTTGATTATACCATATTCTATTTAAGTATGCAATAGCTAACTAAGCAAAAAGGTTAGCCATTGACAACATATAAAATGTGTGTTATTATATAAGCACAGTTAGTCATGGCTAATTAAGAAAAATCGTATTACCCTTCTTGCTTTTGAATCTTTAATTTAACTTACACAAACTTGCTGAACTATTTTTTTCTTGTTAGCTGCTAACTCACTGTGATAAACCTGCACAGGTTTAGACACTTTATTTTCTCCTCCAAATGAAAAAGGAAGCTGTGAAATTTGTTTTTCATAGCTG
>JAEDNJ010000142.1 GCA_016302525.1 Phascolarctobacterium sp.
CGGCCTATGCCATTAAGATGTCCCTCTGTGGCAATGCCCTTGGCCTCGATTTGCGACTTCCAGCTGTCCTCGTCCTCGCCATACATATCATTATTAGCATGGTCGCCTGCTACTACCATCAGGGGATAGAGATGGACCTTAGTATAGCCACGCTTTTGTATTTCTGCTAAGACAGTAGCAAAGTTAGGCTTGTCCTCGTCCTCTACGGTGCCAACAAGGACAGGCGCCTTAAGCTCATCAAAAAGGGACTGCAGCTTAAGATAGGTATAGCCATGAGCCTTGTTATTATTGCGAGGTGTTCCATGTCCCATGAAAACAACACCCTCTGTATTGGCGCATGGGGGAAGCTGCGCGATTAAGGCAGCGGCAACCAGGCGATAGTCTTCTTCGTTTACTATTAGGGGCTTGCTAATAATAATATTTTTAAAACAGGGAATATATTGCTCCCTGAGTGCCAGAATTTTTTGCTCAAATTCTTCGCCATGCAGTAGATGTGTGGGCTGCAGAATAATTTCCTCGTAGCCCCTTTCCTTGAGCTTGTCTAAGACTGTGGGGGTGTCATCTATTTCCAGACCGCGTTCCTTTAAGCGTTTTCTGATAATGCTGCTGGTAAAGGCACGATATTGGTCATAAGCAGGAAAGGCTTCTGCAAGGGCTTGCTCAATACCGCCTATGTCATGGACACGAGTATCGGCAAAGGTAGAACCGAAGCTGATTACGACGAGCGCTTTTTTGGACATTTTTTCACCTCTGTTATGATTATTTGAAGAAGCCAATTTTTCGGCCTATAGCTAATAGCTTTCTGCCTAAGAAGGGCAGGTTTTCTAAATCCTCACGGGTAAGACCACCGCTGGCTATGAGGGCTAGGGCGTAGGTGGGTGCGGAAACGAGCATCGCAAAGAGAATGGACCAGGCACCAAAGCTCTGGGAAATAAGCAGGACACCGTAAATGGCCGCGCCCATAAGCGAAGCAGAAAGGCAAGGGCGCACAACACTGCCTAGACTAATCCTAAAGCCCGTGAACTTATAAATAAAAATCATGTTGATAATAGCTGCAACGGCAAAGTCTGCTACGGTAGCCATGGAGGCGCCCTTAATGCCCAAAGTGGGTACAGCCGTCAACATCCAGCTTACTACTACCTTGACAATGCAGGCAAAAATCATATTGATGACGGGAATTGCTGTTTTGCCAAGGCCTTGCAACACACCAGTACTAATTTGGTGCAGTCCCAAAAAGAGAATACCAATACTCATGGTTTGAATAGCGCTGGCTGCTCCAGGCGCATTATAAATAAGAGCGGCTACTCTTTCAGCTAAAAAATAGAGACCCATAAAGCAGGGGAAGGTGATAATTAAAGCTACGCGAAAGGCGATACGAATCTTTTCTCTAAGTCCCGCCATGTCCTTGAGTGTGCGGGATTCAGAAATAGAGGGCACCAGGCTGATGGTCATTGCAGCCGTAAAAATGGTTGCTAGGTTGACAAGGGGCACAGCCATGCCTGTGAGATAGCCAAAAAGCTCGGTAGCATGGCGTACATCATAGCCAGCAACCTCCAGGCGCTGGGGCACTATTAAAAGGTCGAGATTGGCGCCTATGGGCAGCATGAGGCTGGAAAGGGATACGGGCAGAGCCAGCAGCAAGAGGCGTTTAATAATATGGCCGGCAGGCTCTACGGGAGCGCTGTCGTCCTGTGCTGCCATTTCTTCCTTAAGACGGTTTTTCAAGCGCCTATAGAACCACATGAGCACTAACAGGGCACAGAAGGCACCCGCACCAGCACCCATGCTAGCACCGCCAGAGGCAGCTGCTAAGCCGTAGGGCATGAGCAGGTCTGCAAAGATCAGCATGGTAATGACACGGACAATCTGCTCCACACATTCGGAGACTGCTGTAGGGGTCATAATTTGCCAGCCCTGCAGATAGCCACGGAAGCTTGCCAGGAAGGTGACAAAGAAGACAGCTGGGGCTAGGGCGATTATGGACCAATAAGCACGACCATCGCGAATAAAGTGGTGCTCAATTAAAAAATCTGCACCAAAAAAGAGGGCGGAGGAAAACAAAAGGCCACTCACCAGCAAGAGCTTTAAGGAAACATTAAAGACCCGCTTGGCTCCGCGATAGTCCTTGTTGGCCAGCTTTTCGGCCGTAATTATGGAGATAGCCACAGGTATACCAGCTGAGGATACAGTAATCGCCATCAGGTAAATAGGAAAACCCATCTGATAGAGACCGATACCCTCGCCTCCTAAAACCCTCGATAGAATAATCCAGTTCAGTGCGCCTATGACCTTAACCACAATACTGGAAATAGAAAGGATGAGAGTACCCTTTAAAAATTTATTGTTTGCATTATTTTCACTCATAAATACGCCTTGTTTCTATAAATTTATTTAATGGATAAGCTATGTGCCTCTATACACAATTATACATTCTACATTATAACATTAAAACTAAGCAGTGTCAAAAGCTTAAGCTATGTTGAAGCTGTGTGGTCAGTGTCAAGTAATCGTTGGCAATATTTTTTCTGAAAATATCTTATCCAATCCCCGCTAATGCAACCTAAGTAATAAGTTACACAGCCAGCAATGTATGTCAAGGCTAAAATGAACGCCCTTGGCGACCTTGACATACACTGCTGCCAGTGTATATATGCACCCAAGGTTGCATTAGCAGGATTATGCTTCACACCATGAAGCCAGCCATCTTAAATGCTTTATATCTAGCGCCTCTAATATGACTATCTAAAAGCGTTAAATGTCCTGTAGAAGGATATTCGTATCCCTTGCCTATTTTTTTAGAGACTTTGAAGCAGCTCATAATTGCGCCTGCATCTTCTTCTACAGTAAGCTCCTTCAACAACAGCTCTGAATCCAGTATAAGCTGATCCAGTTCTCCGCTTGCTTTCATAGCCAGGAGCTTGCACATATTATTTCCACCGCGTTTGCTCCAGCTAGTCTGGTTATGCTTCATCCTCCTGGTTATTACGCCTCTAACATGGTTCTCCATTGTTCCCATATGTCTATATATAACGCCTTTGGGAGCCTTTGGAATGGGTACTCCCTGCTTATCGTATGGGAGTAATCCCTCTTTATTATTTTCAAAATATGTCAGCAAAGCTCTGGCGTTTAATTCCTCATCCTGGTCCTCTAGTCCGTCAGCATACATCTCTATGAAGCGAAGGACTTCTTCAATATTTCCAGCAGCTAAAAGATGTTCTATGTCTCTTACTGCAAATTTATTAGCAATGTATGTACGGATAGCCTGGTGTTTATGAAATGGATCTAACTGAAAAATCGTATCTTTGTCCTTAACCCTCTTAATCCACGGAGCTCCATCTCCGTTTAGAACACGCACCTGAGTCTCGTCCAGGTTATATTTATTGGCAATAGCAGCCTCACGATTCAGCTGAAACTCTTTAGAACTCCAGAAACCGGCTGTTACTATCTTATCTTTCAGCATATAGCGGTTTTTAGATACTTCATGCCATCCGGAATAGGTTGTAGAAATCTTAATTTCGCCTTTGCCCTTTGCGTAATGCTTACGGTCTTTTCCCTGTAAATTTATATATGTGCCATCTGCTTCTTCAAATAATACCGGTGCCTCAATCTTGCCGTCCAGTCTATTTTCTTTATTTGCCGTAACAAGCTGCCTGTCGCGTTCACACGCCTTTTCACCATAAGATTGTACAAGATTCCATACTCCCATAGCACTAATACTCTGACCGGTTCTTTCGGATATTTCTCGAGCTGTTTTTCTATAGGAAAGGTCTGTAACAGTCTCTAAAATCTGCTCCTGAATGTTGGCAGAGAACATCCCGTTGTTTCTTAATTTCAGCTTTTCGTCCAGCAGATAGACATACTTTCTGCTGCCTTCCTGTTCTGTAGCATAAACATTGCGACTGTAAACAACTTCGCCATAGATAGTCTTTATAGTTGTCTGGCGTTTGCCTTTGTTCCTATATAGGGTCTTATCCCTGGACTCGGCAATTTTTTCATCTATTTCCTCAAGCAATCTAGCCGTAAATTCTTGGGCAATACGGCATACTGCTCGAAATATATTTTTTTCTAACCCCTTGAAAGTTAACTCGTTTTCGTTTATTATAGTATTCATCATGCAAACCTCTTTTGTTTTTTGTGGTGATTAAATAATAAGATATTTTGCATGATAAGGGAAGGGGTTAATTCCTCTTCCCTTTATTTATTTTTGTTTTGCCAACTATAATTATACTCTAAGCACCTTATTTAAACGAAAGTGTAAATAAGGTGCACTTTATTATTTGTCCAAGCT
>JAEDNJ010000143.1 GCA_016302525.1 Phascolarctobacterium sp.
TGCTATAGCTGCTTATGCAGAAATGGGTATCTCTTTCTTGTCATTATATGGTGCAGGTGCTTCTTTCTTGAATAACTTTTATGGTCGCACCTTTTGGCCTGTTGGAGCTCCTGTGAATAATTGGAAACAATAATGTCCCTGCAATTACTTTAATAGTGAATAAGCCCTTGGCCTTGCGCTGAGGGCTTTTTGTCTAAAAACTACAACCATGTATATTAATACGACTGTTGGTGAAAGGTGTTTATTTTAAGTGCTTAAATTGTAATAGCAACAGAATCTTGCATGAGTAAAAATTTACGCCAAAATTGAGTTTTTTGGTGTCCTCAAATGGCTGACAAACTATTGCCAGCAACATATAATTAAGGTGAAGCTAAGCTATTAAAAAAGCTAGCAAAAATTGAGTAATAACGGCCCTTGGGGCACTTTAATTATAAGGAGGTTTTAACCATGCAAGCTAGTGATTTATTGTTTGTTCTTACCATGTATGATTCTAATAATTGCGCTCAAATTCCTTCAAAGCAGATGTGGCATGATATAGCGGCAAGATGTGGCGATAATAGTCGCATTAATAACATCTGTAATTTCGTGCATGCTGTTTGCGAGGCCTTTGATGCTGGCAAGCGTGTAGCGAAGGAAGACAGATGGCTGGCTGTTCAATGCTGTATGTCTGTTTTACATGAAAGAGAGCATGCACAATAGTATTTTAATCCATCCAGAGCTTTAAATGATGCACACACCTAAACAAAAAACGAGCTTCAACACTAGTGCTGAGGCTCGTTTTTTATAACCTAAATACAATATTAATGTTAGGAAATATTAATAAATCCCTAAAATGTGCTTATCCAAAAATCCTTTTGGCAACACTGCCCCAGAAGGAGGGCTTAGGAAGCTCTTCCAGCTTTTTGGGAACAGCAATGGTAATAGCTTCGTTGGCTAAAAGAGCCTTTGGGTTATGCTTGATGATGGTGTTAGCATAAGCTTCATCACAAAGATCATATAAGCGCTGGCGCTCATCGGTTAAATTGGTATTGCGGCGTTTAACCCTGTGAGCATCACTACCGATGAAGCTGATAAGCCTAT
Source organism: Phascolarctobacterium sp. (assembly GCA_016302525.1). Classification (GTDB taxonomy): domain Bacteria; phylum Bacillota; class Negativicutes; order Acidaminococcales; family Acidaminococcaceae; genus Phascolarctobacterium_A. The sequence continues at coordinate 1,081 of JAEDNJ010000143.1, forward strand.
TATGGAGCAAGAGCTCTAAATTTTTTTGTGCCTCCGCACCAAATTTCCCGACAATGCTACCACCATTAGCCTGAAGCAGAACACCACTATGGCACCAGTCCAGCAGGCGCTCTTTGTTTTGCTTGGTTACAAAAAGCTCGTTGTAGCGTTCAGGATGGGCTAAAACAGGCACTAATCCGCGCAGCTGCATTTCATAAAACACATCCTCTGTGTAGCGAGGTACCTGATACATAGGCAACTCCACCAAAGCATATCTGGTACTGTTAAGACAAAAGGCCTGAGGAGCCTCGTCATAGATGGCTAAGGTATCAAGACTGAGCATGGTTTCAGCTCCCGGATAAATGTCCAGCTCCAGCTTTTGTTCCTTAGCAAAGCCTTGTAGCTCTTGGGTGCGACTTAAAATTTCCTCCCAAGCAGGGTGGTCATGCTGTTCAATGACATGAGGTGTGGCTATGATGTGGCGCGTTCCAGTTGCAACAGCCATGGATAAAAGCTCTCTTGAGCTTTCTTCGTTGGGGGATCCATCGTCAATTCCATAAATAATATGTGAATGAATATCGTACATATATACTCCTTTTATATTCTTCATAAGGGCTAAGCTGATGCCTTAGCCGAAACTCATAAACCTGTTTCACGCTTGCAATCTGTTTTATAACACAAAGAAAAGCATCTGTTGTCTACCAAAAAAGCATTTCTAGTATTTTACATTATCCTATGTCTTGTTGTAAATAGGATTTTTGCATTTTTATTGTTTACTCCCTTGTTTTATGTTATAATATACGATTGAATGAGAAGGTTTAGCCTTCTGAAAGGAGTACAAGCGTGGCTAAGTTAAAAATTTTAGTGGCTGGCGACCCTCTGTTAAGAAGAGTGAGCGAGCCTGTAACGAAGATAGATAAAAAATTACAGCGTTTATTGAAGGATATGGCTGAAACTATGTATGATGCTGAGGGTGTGGGGCTTGCTGCTCCCCAGGTTGGCATTAACAAGCGTATTGTAGTTATTGATGTGGGTGATGAGCTGGGTCTTTTAGAGATGATTAACCCAGAGATTACTCTGCGCGAGGGCTCTGCTGTGGGCCCTGAGGGCTGCCTCTCTGTGCCTGATTTTGAAGGCGAGGTAGAGCGTGCTACCCACATTGAGTGTGAATTTACAGACCGCACTGGCAAGCGTTTAAAGCTGACTGCTGATGGTCTTTTGGCTATCTGCGTACAGCATGAGCTGGACCATTTGGAGGGCTGCAGCTAAGGAAGGTCGCAGAAGTAAAAGATAATAGGTAAAGCATTTATGAGAGCTGCGTGCTTTAGGAGATGAATAACTTCCTATTGCAAGTATGAAATGTCACAGAAATAAAAGATAATAGGTAAAGTATTTATGAGAGCTGCGTGCTTTAGCAGGTGAATAACTTCCTGCTGTAAGTTTGAAATGTCGTAGAAATAAAAGATAATAGGTAAAGCATTTATGAGAGCTGCGTGCTTTAGCAGGTGTAGCTCTGTCTGCCGCAAGCTTAAAAGCAGTAGTCATAAATGCAGTTAAGTTCTATTGCAGGAGTAAAACAAATGAGAATAGTATTTATGGGAACTCCTGATTTTGCTGTAGGCAGCCTGGCTGCTTTAAGTGAAAGCGGGAAGCATGAAATAGTGAGCGTAATTACGCAGCCTGACCGCCCTAAGGGAAGAGGCAATAAGGTGCTCATGACCCCAGTTAAGGAATATGCCCTCAGCAAGGGCTATCCGGTTTATCAGCCGCAAAGGGTCAAGACACCAGAGTTTGTCGCTGAGCTGCGGGCTATGGAGCCGGAGCTGATTGTTGTTGCTGCCTTTGGACAATTTCTCTCACAAGAGATTTTAGAAATGCCCAAGTACGGCTGCATTAATGTGCACGCTTCTTTATTACCCAAATATCGCGGCGCTGCGCCCATTCAATATGCTATTATTAAGGGCGAAAAGGAATCTGGCGTGACGATTATGCAAATGGATATTGGCATGGACACTGGCGCTATGCTCAGCAAGGTAGTTGTACCCATTGGTGAGAATATGACGATGGGCGAGCTTCATGATGAGCTGCGTGACAAGGGAGCCGAGCTGCTGCTGGAGACCATCGAGAAAATCGCTGCTGGTACTGCTGTAGCCGTGCCTCAGCCCAAGGAGGAAGCGACCTATGCTACCCTTTTAGATAGAAGCATGGAGTGCATTGATTGGAGTAAATCTGCTCAGGAGGTGCACAATCTGATTCGCGGCTTTAATCCTGCACCCAGCACCTTTACAAAGCTGCCCAATGGTAAGAATATCAAAATCTGGGGCAGTCTGTTGACCAATAAGACCAGTGAGGCTCAGCCGGGTACTGTAGTTGAGGTGACCAAGAAGAGCTTTTTAGTGGCCTGTGGTGAGGGCGTTGTGGAAATTACAGAGGTTCAGCCCGAGTCTAAAAAGCGTATGCCTGCCCAGGTTTTCATCAATGGTCGTGGTGTACAGGTGGGCGATATTCTGGGTGCATCCGATTAACTATTATAGAAGGTAATAAGCGATGATTGCTGACCTGCATTGCTTTCGCAAGCGCTATTTTTTAGGCTTAACCTGCCTTAGCGCTCTGCTGGTAGCTGTGGTATTATTGATGTTTTGGCAGATAATGGTGCCAGGACTTTTACAAATTCATAGTAGCCTGCCTGGTTTGGTGGGAGCTATCGTTGGTCTACTTTTAGCGGCTCTGTTGTTAGGTGTGGGCGCCATCTTAGTGGCTGTTATAGGAGTTAAACTGCCTGTTCCCCTGTATGTCATGGCGTGGAAGACTATCAACCTATTGTTTCCCTTTGCCACTTTTTTAGGTAAGCTTTTTAAAATACCTAAGTACAAGGTACAGCAAAGCTTTGTAGAGGTTAACAATGTGCTGGTAAGCCAATATCAGCTCAAGGTGCCAGCAGAGAGAATTTTAATTTTAACTCCTCACTGTATTCAGTGGGACAAGTGTGTGCATAAGATTACCCGCAATGTGGAGAATTGTCATCAATGTGGACACTGCAGTGTGGGAGCTATGCTTCGATTAGCGCATAAATATGGCTGTAAGCTAGTGGTAGCTACAGGGGGCACTCTGGCTAGGCAAATGGTGAAGGAGGCTCGCCCCAAGGCTATCGTTGCTGTGGCCTGCGAGCGCGATTTGACCAGTGGCATGCAGGATGTATTTCCTCTGCCGGTTTTAG
>JAEDNJ010000006.1 GCA_016302525.1 Phascolarctobacterium sp.
TACTCATGGAAATGCGTCAGGTTTATGAATTTATGGATAGTCAATACGAGTCCATGGTTCATTTATGGAAGGAAATTGTTTTAATTGAAAGCGATAGCAACAATATTGAGGGAGTAAATATGCTGGCCTCGCACATGGATACCTATTTAGTAGCTATGGGGCTGGTTACGAAAAAGTACACCTTTCCTAATGCTGGCGCCAGTGTGGCGGCTTGGACACCTAAGACTGAGCTCGCCCCTGTTGTTTTGATGGCACACATGGATACAGTTTATCCTAAGGGCAGCTTTGGGAATAATCTGTGGAACCAGCAGCTGGGCGTTGTTTATGGCGGCGGTGTTTATGACTGTAAGGGAGGCGTGGCTATTGCCCTTTTAGTTGCCAAGGCGCTGCAGTATGCAGGCTATAAGAAGCGCCAGATTAAGGTGCTGCTGACAGGTGACGAGGAAATGGCCCATGAGCTTTCCGAGGGCAAGAGCTTAGCTGTTTTTAAGGAAAATGTTCCTGGGGCAGCGGTTGCCTTTAGCTGTGAGGCCGCTCCTGCTAATGGGGATGTAGTGCTGCAGCGTAAGGGTGCTAATATGATCACGATAAAGGTTAAGGGTGTTACAGCCCATACTGGCAAGGACCCCATGAAGGGGGCAAGCGCTATTCGTGAGGCTGCCAGAGTGGTAGAGGCCTTAGAGGCGCTTAATGAATACCCTGATGGCATTATCTGTAATGTAGGCAAAATTAACGGCGGCTCTGCGGTAAATACTGTGCCTGACTACTGTGAAATTACTGCCAGCCTGCGCTATTGCTCTATGAGTATGTATAATGAAGCTATGCAAAAGATTAGAGAAATCTGCAATCATCCGAGGGATGCAAGGGTTAGCTTAGTGCTGGAGGAGGGAGCGAAGGTTCCCGCTATGGAAAAGGTTGCTAAAACAGAGGCGCTCTTTGAGCTGTATCAGGATGCTTGTCACAAGCTGGGCTATAAGGCTCCTGCTGGCATTTATGCTGGTGAGGCCAGTGACGCAGCTTATACCACGCTAGAGGGAATTCCTACTATTTGCGGCTGCGGTGTTAGAGGCGGAGAAAACCATACCCTTAAGGAATGGGCTTATGAGGCTTCTGTTGTAGAAAATGCGAAAAAGATTGTCACCACCATTATGAATTTGCCAGACGATTTCTAGGGATAAGCCAAAGCAATCGTAGGCTTGCCAGTCTTAAGAACTGGCAAGTCTACGATTTTTTTTGTTTTTTGGCAGAAAATATCTCGATTTTGTATAGGTAAGCGTTCTTATTCTCCTACAGGAGGTACATCATAGGACTAGAGAAATAATCTAAAAAAATAAAGAAAAAGCTTGCATATTTCGTCCTATTGTACTAAAATATAGCGTGACTTTTCGAAAACGCAATTTTTCACCTGTATTTATGGGTTTTCCTCGTGTTTTCTTTGAGTTCCTAGTGAGATTAATAGATTTTTTAGGAGGTAGCTGTATGGAATTTGGTGCTGTTTGCTTAATCCCAGCTATTGTAACAGTAATTTTTGCTGTTTGGTCCAAGAGAACTACGGAGCCCCTGTTGCTGGGTGCTTTGTTAGGCTACGGACTGTTGAGTTGGAAAACCGGGGAAAGCTTTGTAAGTTTGGCGGTAGAAAGATTTTTTGCTATTTTTACAGATCCTGAGTCTATCTGGATGCTGCTGGTGTGTGGTCTCTTTGGCAGCTTGATAGCTGTAGTCAATGAGTCCAACGGCACGAATGCTATTGCTAGGGTTTTGGGTCGTGTATGTAAATCTAAAACCAGCACTTTGTTATCTGCCTGGATTTTGGGCATGATTATCTATATTGATGACTATATGAATATCCTGACCGTAACCAGCTGCACCAAGAAGCTGGCCGACCAACGCAATATTCCGCGTGAGGCCCTGGCTTATGTAGTAGACTCTACTGGTGCTCCTACTAGTGTACTGATTCCTTTCTCTACCTGGGCAATTTTCTTCGGCGGCGTATTCTACGAGCAGGATGCTATCAAGGCCTTAGGCTACGGCAATGCCATTGCTACCTATACGCAAATTATTCCTTATGTATTCTATGGTATCTTTGCGCTGGGGATTGTGCCTCTCTTCATCGTCGGTATTGTGCCCAAGATTGGCGCTATGAAGCGTGCTTATGAGCGTACCAAGATTGACGAGGAGGGCTATGGCTCCATCGAAATGGATATGTACCACGCTAAGGATAAGGTTGAGGATATTGCTCATGCCAGCGTGTGGGACTTTGTCATTCCTATTGTGACCATGATTGCTGTGCAAATGTACTATGACGATATGTTCATTGGTCTGATTGCGGCTTTGCTGTGCTGCCTGGTTCTTTACCTGCCGCGCAAAAAGATTACCTTCAACGGCTTCTGTGATTGCTGGATTGAGGGCTTTGCCGATTTGATTCCGGTACTGTCCATTATCGTGGCAGCCTTCTATATTGAAGGCGCTATGACCGCTATCGGTATGCCAGCCTATGTTATTCATCTGGTTGAGCCCTATGTTAATGCTCAATGGTATCCTATGCTGGCCTTTTGGATTGTAGGCTGCCTGGGCTTCATCACTGGCTCTAACTGGGGTATTCCGGCAGTGTGCGCACCTATTGTCATTCCGCTGGGCTTCGCAGTGGGAGCTAATCCGCTTCTGGTTATGGCAGCCATTGTTTCTGGCGCTACTCTTTGTAGTCATGCCTGCTTCTATGCAGATGCTACTGTGTTCACCTCTAAGGCGTGCGAAATCGAAAATACTGCTCATGTTTACACCCAACTGCCCTATGTTGGCATTGCCATGGTGATAGCAAGCGTTTCCTATCTTGCAGCGGGCTTTGTTATTGCCTAGAGCTTGTTTTGCAGATAAATAAGGCCGCATCTAATGCAGCCTTTGTTGCAGTAGATATTTTTTTATATGATAGAAATCTCGTAAACGCCAAGGTTTGCGAGATTTTTTATTTCAGCTTAATTTCTTTGTATACATAAACAATATTATTGAAAAATTATGCATTTAAGTGTATAATATGCTTTAACTAAGTGAAATCCCTATGTTTTGCTTGTTATATTTTTTAATGAGGGTTGCATTTTATCCCTGCGAGAGGAGTTTGTTTATGAATACAACAGAAGTAAGTGTATTTGTCATCTATCTAGTTTTTATGCTGTCCATAGGTATCTGGTTCTTTATGAAGAGTAAGGACGGCGACGATAAGAGCTACTTCTTGGGCGACCGTGCTATGGGTCCCTGGGTAACTGCTTTGTCTGCCGGTTCCTCTGATATGAGTGCCTGGGTTTTGATGGGCCTGCCAACCTCCGTCTATGCCCTTGGCTTGGGTCAGGTTTGGATTTGTATCGGCCTTTTGATTGGCTACGCTCTGAGCTGGATTATCGAGGCGCCTCGTCTGCGTAAGTTTTCTATTGTGGCGAATGACTCCATCACCCTGCCTCAATATCTTACCAATCGCTTCTTGTCTAAATCCTTAGCACTGCAATTTATTTGCGCAATCGTTTTCTTGATTGCTTATACTATTTACTCTGCTTCCTCTATGAAGGCTTGCGGTACGCTGTTTAACACTGTTATGGGTATGGACCCGCAGCTGGCTATGTATTTAGGCGCTGCAATTATCGTCAGCTACACCTTCCTAGGTGGCTTCTCTGCTGTATGCTGGACGGACTTCTTCCAAGGCCTGTTGATTTTAGGCGCGCTTTTGATTGCTCCTATCTTTGCGGCTACCCTGATTGATGCTAGCCAAGCTGCAAGTATTCCTGCTAATTTCTGGGATATGACCGCTAAGCCTGAGGACATTATTTCTGGCCTTGCTTGGGGTTTAGGCTATTTTGGTATGCCCCATATCATCATCCGTTTCATGTCTCTGCGTGACCAAAAGGATATGACCAAGTCTGCTGTTATCGGCATTTCCTGGACTGCGTTGATTCTTTTCTTTGCTGCTGTCGTAGGTATCGTTGGTCGTATGTATCTTGGCATGGACGATGCTATCAACAAAAACAGCCTGGTTTTCATTACCATGGTTCGTAATATCTTCCCAGCACTGATTTCTGGCGTGCTGCTTTCTGCAGTTTTGGCTGCTTCCATGAGTACCGCCGATAGCCAGCTGCTCTCAGCTGCTTCCTCCTTTGCTTCTGATGTGTATCAGCCTATGATTCGCAACAATAAGGCCGGCAGCACAGAAATGCTCTGGGCTGGTCGTTTCGTGGTGCTTGCCATTGCTGTCATTTCTGTAATTTTGGCTTCTAATCCGCACGCTGGTTCTATTATGAGCCTGGTATCCAATGCTTGGGGCGTATTCGGTGCAGCCTTCGGTCCTGCAATTCTGCTCTCCCTCTTCTGGAGACGCTTCACCTTTAATGGCGCTGTAGCTGGTATCGTTGCTGGCGCTGTTGTAGACATTGGCTGGTTCATTTATATGCCCTCCTCTGGCATTTACGAGCTGCTGCCTGGCTTTGTAGGCGGCATGCTTATGGGCGTTGTTGCTTCCTTAATCGACAAGGAGCCCAGCAAGGAGGTACTGGATTTGTACGACAAGGCTATGAACTACGAGGAATAAGGGATTAGCAATAATTACATACAAATATTTAAAAGGAACTGGTCTTTCTGCCGGTTCCTTTTACTTTGCTTTTTTAGGATTTTCTGCTATAATTTTTGTAGCTGTTAGTGCATATTATTATGGAAAATAGAGGAACAAGCTATGTTAAAGATGTTTAAGGGCTGTGAGGTGCCCTGTCCGGAAAAGCTGTATAACGAATACGAGGCTTTGGGAGACAATATGCTCAATGCCAATGCTGATGCTGATAAGGTTGAGGCCATTCTGCTGGACTTTGTGGAGCTGCATCAAGATGAGCCCATCTACTTTTTTTTGGAGCTGCCCCCAGAGTATCGCTCCGAGCTGCAGGTGAGCAGTGGGCAGAATATCATTGGCGAGGATAACGATACCTACTATATAGATAATATCACTCCCGCAAAGGCAAGAGAGCTCTTAGCTCTTTACGGAGAGATTTTAATTAATGATGGCATTAGCCGTTTTGGATTTGGCGGCAATTTTTCTAACGATCATTTGGTGGTGGATAAATATAATGTGCTGAACCTTTTTGCGCAGGAAATTGAGCCAGTGCAGGCCATCTTTGAGAGGCATGGCCTTGTGCGTACAGACAGCCTTGTAACTGCCTGGGACACCTTTACGGAGGAAGAGCCCGGTGTCTGCACCCGTTATGTTAAGGAGGATGTGGATGTTTTTGCTCTGCCTGCTCTCTTAGGCAGCTGGGGTATTTATTTGTTAAACATTCGTCCAGATGAATAAGCTGCTCGTGTTGAGCTGAGCCCTGTGAGTCGTTGACCTGCGGGGCTTATTTTTTTATGTATCCCTAGACTTTTCTAGAGCATTGTTATATAATTAATTGAATAATGGGGTAATGTTGTGTGTTGGCAGTTTGAGGCTGGCAGCGAGGACATTATCAAGTAAAATTAGGAGATTTTCTATGTTAACTGGGACTAAGCCTGTAAGAATTCGTGTTTTGAGCACAACCAAGGACGAGAAGGGTGTGCAGCCTACCACAGAGCAGATTTACATGGGCCATATGGTAGAAAAAAACGGCAAAAACTATGTGATGTACAAGGACACTGGCGAGGAAACCTTTGCTGGCACCAAGACCACAATTAAGTGGGACGAGGAGCGGGTTTTGATTTTGCGCAGTGGCGCCTTGGAGCACCGTCAGGAATTTTTTAAGGATATGGTGGACGAAAGCACCTACAAAACTCCCTATATGGAAATCCCCCTGGTGACGAAGACTAATTATTTATATACCTATTTCCGCAAGGGCGTCTGGCATATTGATTTGGATTACACCCTGACCCATAGTGGCGAGGTTTATGGGGATATGAAGATTTTGATTGAGATTGAGGAAGTTTAGCATGAAAATTGGCTTTGATAATCAAAAGTATTTAAGTATGCAATCTGAGCACATCAGAGAGCGTATTAGTAAGTTTGGCGATAAGCTGTATCTGGAATTTGGCGGCAAGCTTTTTGATGACTATCACGCATCGCGTGTGCTGCCGGGCTTTGCTCCCGACAGCAAGCTGCAAATGCTGCTGCAGCTGGCAGACCAGTCGGAAATGATTATTTCCATCAATGCTGCGGATATTGAAAACAACAAGGTACGCCATGACCTGGGCCTGACCTATGATTTGGATGTGCTGCGTCTGGTGGATGTGTATCGCTCCAAAGGGCTTTATGTGAGCAGCGTTGTCATTACCCAATACAAGGGGCAAAAATCCATTGACAGCTTTAAGAAAAAGCTGGAGGCTAAGGATATCAAGGTTTACTTCCATTATCCTATTGAGGGCTATCCCCACAATGTGGAGCATATTGTCAGCGACGAGGGCTACGGCAAGAACGATTATGTGGTAACAACTCGTCCCCTCGTAGTGGTGACGGCACCCGGCCCCGGCAGCGGCAAGATGGCTACCTGTCTGTCGCAGCTCTACCATGAAAATAAGCGTGGCATAAAGGCTGGCTATGCTAAGTTTGAAACCTTCCCGATTTGGAATCTGCCCTTAAAGCACCCTGTGAACATGGCCTATGAGGCTGCTACCGCGGATTTACAGGATGTGAATATGATTGACCCCTTCCATTTGGAGGCCTATGGTCTGACTACGGTTAACTATAATCGCGATGTAGAAATTTATCCAGTGCTGGCTGCTATCTTTGAAGGCATTTATGGCTATTGTCCTTATAAATCGCCTACGGATATGGGTGTCAATATGGCGGGCAACTGCATTTGTGATGATGAGGTTTGCTGCGAGGCCTCTCGTCAGGAGATTATCCGCCGTTATTATCAGTCCTGGAACCGCATGGTAAAGGATGAGGCTACGAAGCAGGAGGTTTATACACTGGAGCTGCTGATGAAGCAAGCGAAGGTGAGTGTCAACGACCGCCGTGTTGTGACTGTAGCTAAGGAGGTAGCCGAGGAACGCAAATGTGCTGTTATAGCCTTAGAGCTTCCTGATGGCAGCATTGTGACAGGCAAGACCACCGACCTTTTGGGACCTGCGAGCGCTGTGCTCTTAAATGCTATTAAGGCCCTGGGCAAGATAGCGGACGAAATGCACCTCATTTCTCCCACTTATATCAATCCTATTCAGGGCTTAAAAATTAAGTTCCTGGGCAGCAAGAATCCCCGTCTGCATATGGATGAGGTGCTGATTGCCCTGTCGATGTGTGCAGCGACGGACAGTCTGGCGAAGCTGGCTCTGGACCAGCTGCCCAAGCTGAAGGGCTGTCAGGCTCATTCTACGGTTATGCTCACCGAGGGCGATTTTAAAATCTTCAAGAAGCTGGGCATTGAGCTGACCAATGAGCCGATTTATGAACAAAATAAGAATTAAGGAGAGATTAACTTTGGATATAAAAGAAATATTAGCTGCTGCGATTAAGGCGGCAGCGCAACAAGCTATTGACAAGGGTGTTTTAAAGCCGGGCAATTTGCCTGAGGTTATGCTGGAGGTTCCTCCGCAAAAGGAGTTTGGTGATTTTGCTACCAACTTTGCTATGCAATCTGCACGCAGTCTGCACTGTGCTCCGCGCCAAATTGCTCAGGCTGTAGTAGATAATCTGGACTGCGCTTCTGTAGAACGCATGGAAATCGCTGGCCCTGGCTTTATCAATTTCTATTTAAAGCAAAACTGGACTGCTGATTTATTAGCTAGCATTTTAGCTGCTGGCGAAAGCTACGGCAGCTTGCCTGCTAATGGCCTAGGCCGCGTGCAGGTGGAATATGTCAGTGCTAATCCTACTGGACCGCTGCACGTAGGTCATGCTCGTGGCGCAGCTGTGGGCAGCGCTATGGTCAACCTGCTGCGTGCTGCTGGCTATGATGTAGAAAGCGAGTATTATATCAACGACGCGGGCAACCAAATGAACAATCTGGCTGCCTCTGTCAATGCTCGTTATCTGCAGCTTTTAAAGCTAGAGGAAATGGGCGGCGTGCCTGCTGACCTCACCGTAAAGCAATTAGATGAGCTGCCTACTGGTATTACCTTCCCTGAAAACGGTTACCATGGCTATGATATTATTGAAACTGCACAGCGCATTATCCGTATCTACGGCAAGGATTTTGTTGCTCTAGAGGAAAAGGAGCGCCTGGCTAAATTCCTGGAAATTGCCTATAAGGAAAAATTAGCTGGCTTAAAGGAGGACCTGGAGGCCTTCGGCGTTACCTATGATGTGTGGTTCAGCGAAAAAACTCTGCACGAGGCCAACAAGATTCAAGAGGCCTGTGCTTTCCTGAAGGAAAAGGGCGAGGTTTACGAGGAGGGCGGCGCTCTCTGGCTGAGGTCTACTGCTCAGGGTGACGATAAGGACCGCGTTGTTATTCGTGACAACGGAATTCCGACTTATTTTGCTGCTGATATTGCTTATCATCGCAATAAATTTGAGCGTGGCTTTGCTCATGTCATCAACATTTGGGGCGCCGACCACCACGGCTATGTTGCCCGTGTTAAGGCTGCTATCAACGCTTTAGGCTTTGACGCGAAAAATCTGGAGGTTATGCTCCTGCAAATGGTGCGCCTCTATCGCAATGGCGAGATCGTGAAGCTGTCTAAGCGTACCGGCGAAACCATCACCCTGCGTGAGCTGATGGATGAGGTTGGTACTGATGCAGCGCGTTACTTCTTCTGTATGCGCTCCTTGGATAGCCAGCTCGATTTTGATATGACCCTGGCTACCGAAAAGTCTAACGATAACCCTGTTTACTATATCCAATATGCTCATGCCCGTATTGCCAGCATTGGTCGCCAATTAGCTGAGGCTGGTATCAAGGCTGTGGCTAAGGAGGAGCTGAAGCTGGAAGCTCTGCAGGCTCCTGAGGAGCAGGCTTTGATTAAGAAGCTGGGCGAATACCCCGAAATGCTGGCTGAGGCTGCGCGTGAGCGTGCTGTGCACCATGTGGCAACCTATACCTATGAGCTGGCTGGTCTTTTCCACTCCTTCTATAACCAATGCCGTATTCTGGGCGTAGAGGCAGACCTGCAACAGGCTCGTATTGCTCTGGTAGGGGCTGTGGGACACACCATTCGCCACGCCTTAGCTATTCTGGGCGTTTCTGCACCAGAAAGAATGTAAAAACAAGGCTTAAGCCAAGGTTGCTGCTTTTGGGCAGCAGGTCTTGAGTAATAAGCTGTGCAAGCTTAGCTTGCTTTGCCAAAACGAGGTAATGCTTATGTTAAAGAAAATTTTTATCAGTGCTATCTTGCTGCTGGCTGTACTCTGCTTTGTGGTTAGCCTTCTAAAGGGCAAGAATAATGATGACCCGACGACTGTGACTGTACCTGATAGGGTAGCGGTAATTAATATTTCCGGCACTATTATGAGCGGTATGGAGGCGCAGGATAATCCCTGGCAGCAATCTGCCGGCGTAACCAGCGGCTCGATTATGCGCCAGCTGCGTGATGCAGGCGAGGACAAGAGCGTTAAGGCCGTGCTGCTGAATATTGATAGCGGTGGCGGCAGTGCTACGGCGGCCGAAGAGGTGAGCAGAGAGCTGCTGCGCTTTAAGGAGCATTACCGCAAGCCGATTGTTACCTCTATGAGTAACTCTGCAGCCTCGGCTGCTTATTGGATTGCAGCCTGTGCCAGCGATAAGATTTATGCTAATTCCACGACGTTGACTGGCAGCATTGGCGTGTATATGCCTTATATGAATACCGAGGAGCTCTTTAGAAAGATTGGTATTACTACCTCTAAGATTAAGAGCGGTCCTTATAAGGATATTCTAGCTAATGACCGCCCCATGACGGCAGAGGAAAAGAAAATTCTGCAGGATATTGTCAACGAGATTCATGATGAGTTTATCTCTGTAGTGGCTAATGGTCGCAAGCTGGATCCCTACAAGGTACGCCAATTAGCTGACGGCAGGGTTTACACTGGTCTGCAGGCGCAAAAGCTGGGTCTGGTGGATAATTTAGGCAACTATTATGATGCTCTGGTAGCCGCTGGCGAGTTGGGCAATATTAAGCCGAAGGCAGATGGCTTGCCTCCTGTGAAAAAGCAAGAGAGCCAAAAGCCGTGGGAATATTTGCTGGGAGCAGAGCTTGCTAAGGTCGTAAAAACACAGCTTGTAAAGCAAATTTCTGGAGATACTGATTTACAGGGTGCTGGCGCAGTGAGGTGATGAGCAATGCGGCGCAAAACCTATGATTTGCTTTTTGAAACTAGCGAGGGTATGCATGAGCTGGTAAAACAGCGCAGCCTTTGGCGCAGCATTTTCTACTTCACCCTCAGCATAGGCCTGTTTACGGGCGTAGTTACTAATACCTGGCTGCTGCATATGCCCCTTGCTGTTCGCTTTGGCATTATTATGGCTACGGTGGTTATTTTGGGGACGGCGCTGAATATTTACGGCTTCCTCTTGCATGGCATTTTGGAAACCTATGGCGCTGTGCAGGGTGATTCCAAGGGCTTAATCTGCCTCTTGGGCTATACAACTCTGCCCTTTTTACTCTTGACCCCTGCTGCCCTTTTGGCGGGCAAAATGGGTGTTTACGGTCTGCCCCTGCTGTGCGGTATCGTAGCCGTGGGCTTCTTTTGGATGCTCTATCTTTTGGTGCGCTCCTTAGAGGTCATTTATCTGATTAATTTTTTGAGAGCCTTTGTTACAGTGCTCTTTAGCTTATTACTATTATATATCGTTTTTGTTTTTCCCTGGCAGGTTGGCTTTAATTTGTTAATCCACATCCTGCAATGATTTCCCTAGTTGGTCCCGCTGCTACTGCCAAATTGGCAACGGGGCCTCTTTTGTGTTTCCTCACTGATATCCATGAATAATTTACTACTAAAAAAGGTTGTTGAGGTTCCTGAGGTTAAGCAGGCTGCAGCCTTTCACCAACAAAAGCATAGCTGTGTTCTAACCGGCTTAGCAGGTACAAGCAAGCTGGTCTTTTTGGCTGCCGTAGATGAGGTGCTGGGCGGCAAGGGAAGCATGGCCATCATAGCGGCCTCCCGTGAAGAAATTCGCGCCTATCGTCGTGAGCTGAATTATTTTTACCCTAACTTACCCATGCAGGAGCTTTATCCTGTCAATCTGCCGCGGGTGCAGGCCGAGACCCAGAGCCTAGAGGTACAGGCTGGGCGTGCTGCTGCCCTGCGCTTTTTGCACGGTGAAGAGCGTGGCATTGTTTTTATTACGGCAGAGGCTCTGCAGCAAAAGCAGCTGAGCTTGGCTGGCAGCATGGCAAAAAAGCTGGTGCTGCGAGTGGGCGAGGTACAGGATCAGCACGAGATTATTGCTGAGCTTGCCAAGCTGGGCTACGAGCGTACCGAGCAGGTGGATGCCTTAGGACAGTTTTGCGTGCGCGGTGAAATTTTAGATGTTTATCCTATTAATGCTGCCTCTCCTGTGCGCATAGAATGGTTTGATACGGATATTGATGCTATCCGCAGCTTTAGCTTGAACAATCAGCGCAGTATTCAGGTGCTAGAGACCATTGATATTGCACCGATTAAGGTGGATGAGAGCGAAAGCTATACTGCCTCTGTTTTTGACTACTGCGCCAAGGATACGCTTATCGTTGTAGATGAGCCGGCAAGGCTGTTTCCCTTTTTAGAAAATCTTTCTAAGGAAAACAAGCCCTTTAGTGAAGAGCTGTTTTCGGCAGCAGAATGTTTATCGCAATGTGCAGCGGCAGGAGCTCTGCTCGTTTCTGCTCTAGCTCACAGCTATTTGGCCGAGGCTGAAAAAATCAATGTGCCCGTGCGCTCCGTTGCTCCCTATAATAAAAATATCAGCCTTTTAACAGAGGATTTAAAGAACTGGCTCCTTGACGGCATTACGCCGGTTATCATGCTCACCACGAGCACGAAGGCAAGAGGGATGGCGGATAACCTTAAAAACTACGGTATCCGTGGCCTCTATGCTGATAAAGAGCTGAGCCTGGGGCGTGTGAATGTCATTTATGGCGAGCTTGACCACGGCTTTCGCTTTTGGAATGAGCAGTGGGTGCTGCTGACAGAGAATGATATTTATGGTATGCAAAAGCGTAAGCGCCTGCACAGCAAGAATCAGGGCCAGCAGCTGCAGTATTTTTCTGATATTAAGGCGGGGGACTATGTTGTGCATAGGACCCACGGCATTGGTCGCTATGTAGGCGTAGAGAATATGGTCGTTGGCGGCATTCATAGAGACTATCTGCTCTTAGTCTATGCAGGAGATGACAAGCTCTATGTGCCTGTAGACCAGGTGAGCCTGCTGCATAAGTATGTGGGCAGCGAGGGCAATGCGCCGCGTCTGTCCAAGATGGGCGGGGCTGATTGGCAAAGAACTACGCGCAGGGCAGCCAAGGCTATTACAGAGCTGGCCGAGGAGCTGCTGCGGCTTTACGCAGAGCGTCAGGTAGTTGAGGGCCACGCCTATGCGCCGGACAATGACTACCAAAAGGAGTTTGAGGAGGCCTTTCCCTACGAGGAAACAGAGGACCAGCTCAAGGCTATTGCCGATATTAAGAAGGATATGGAAAAGCCCCAGCCGATGGACCGCCTGCTGTGCGGTGATGTTGGCTATGGCAAGACAGAGGTTGCTCTGCGTGCCGCCTTTAAAGCCATTATGGACGGCAAGCAGGTGGCCTTGATGGTGCCCACCACTGTCCTCGCTCAACAGCATTTCCTCACGATTAAGGAGCGTATGCGCAGCTTTGGCGTGAGCGTAGAAATGCTCAACCGTTTCGTGTCGCGCAAGGAGCAAAAGCGGATTATCGAGGGTTTGCGCGAGGGCATAGTGGATATGGTCGTGGCTACCCACAGAATTTTGGGTCAGGATATCCAGTTCCACGACCTGGGCCTTTTGATTATTGACGAGGAGCAGCGCTTCGGTGTTGCCCAAAAGGAAAAGATTAAGAAATGGTGTACGGGCATTGATGTGCTCAGCCTTTCGGCAACGCCTATTCCCCGCACTCTGCATTTGGCCCTAGTCAATGGCAGGGATATGAGCGTTATCGAATCACCGCCAGAGGACCGCCTGCCTGTAGAAACCTATGTATGCGAATATGATGATGGTATGCTGAAGGAGGCTCTGGAGCGAGAACTGCGCCGGGGTGGCCGTGCCTACTATATTTACAACCGCGTGAGCGGCTTAGATACCATTGCCCGCAAGCTGCGCCAGCTGGTGCCAGGTATTAATGTGCGCATTGCCCATGGACAGATGGACGAAAATCAGCTGGAGGATGCCATGATTGCCTTCTTTGAGGGCGAGTGTGATGTGCTGCTGTGTACTACGATTGTAGAAAATGGTTTGGATGTGCCCTTGGCCAACACCATTATTATTGATGGGGCAGACCATTTTGGTCTATCGCAGCTTTATCAGATGCGTGGACGTGTGGGTCGCAGCTCGCGCTTGGCCTACGCTTATTTCCTCTATCGTCCGGATAAGGCTCTGAGCGAGGTGGCAGAAAAACGCCTGCAGGCTATTCGTGACTTTACAGAGCTAGGAGCTGGCTTTAAGATTGCCATGCGCGATTTGGAAATTCGTGGCGCGGGCAACCTGCTGGGCGCAGAGCAGCACGGACATATAGCAGGGGTAGGCTTTGCTACCTACTGTAAAATGCTGGAGGACGCCATTAATCGCCTGAAAAACGGCAAGAGCGCAGAACGTGAGCCGGAGCCGGTTATGGAAATTCAGGCCGAGGCCTATATTCCAGATGAATACATTGCGGATGCACGCTACAAAATGGAGCTCTATCGCCGCTTTGCTGAGATGGAGTATCGCGAGAAGGAGGATTTGCTGGACGAAATTATTGACCGCTTTGGCAACCCTCCCGAAGAAGTTTTAATGCTATGGCGTATTGGTGCTTTAAAGGGACTGTGCCGTGCCCTCGTAATGCGTGGTATCAGTGTACGCAACGATACGATTTATATGACCTTCTCGGAGCATACACGGGCTAATCCAGAGGCTATCGTCAAGCTCATGGATAAGTATAAGCATAAAATTACTTATAAGAGCGGCAAGGAGCCGCAGCTGGTTATGAAAACAGCAGGGCTCAAAATTACCCCGCTGGAATGGCTTGAGGATGTGCTGCCGAAGCTGGCGTTAAGTAGTAAATAAGCATTGTGCTAAAAAAGAAGCTAATATGTAGAGAAAAACATAAGTAAATGCTTAAGGCTGAGCAGAAAGCAGAACCAGCATAGATTTTGCTTGAATTATTAAAAAGGCTTATAAGCATTAAATGAAATTTTACTAAAGAAAGTGATTTAGCAGAAAAAATAGCTCGTAGGAGCAGAAAGGAGCAGCGGATGGCTAAGGATAAATTTCTTAAGGGTGCCATGATTTTGACCCTCGCAGGGCTCATGGTCAAGGTTATCGGCTCGGTTAACCGCATACTTTTGTCGCGCCTTCTGGGCGGCGAGGGTATTGGCCTTTATCAGATTGCTTATCCCATTTATCTTTTAATTTTAGCTGTGGCTGCTGCCGGTATTCCTACGGCTATTTCGATTATGGTCTCTGAGCTCCTGGCTAAGGGAGACAGGCGCAATGTAAAGCGTGTCTTTAAGGTTTCCTTAAAGCTGATGGCGCTTGTGGGCCTTGTGCTGGCCCTGCTCCTGTTCTTTGCGGCTGGCTGGCTAGTAAGCTCTGGCATTATTCAGGATGCGCGTGCCTACTACGCCATTGTAGCCCTGATTCCCGCTGTTTTCTTTGCAACGATTTTGGCTAGCTTTAGAGGCTTTTTTCAGGGTCATCAGCTGATGACACCGCCTGCCTGCTCGCAAATCATTGAGCAGCTGGTGCGTGTTATCACTATGGTGCTGTTGGCTTATGTGCTTTTGCCCTTTGGCTTGGAATATGCGGCGGCTGGTGCGGCCTTTGGCGCTGTACCCGGCAGTATTACGGGCCTCTTGGTTTTGAGCTATTTTTATCGTAAGCACAAGGCTCTTTGGCAAGCCGAGGCTCAGCCTGGGGACTATCCCTTGGAAAAGGCAGCGAGCATTACCAAGCGTTTGCTGTACTTGGCGATTCCCGTTTCCTTGGCTAATGTGCTAGTGCCAGTGAGTAACATTGTGGATGTGGTGCTGGTGCCTAGCCGCCTGGCGGCGCATGGCGTGGCTGTAGAGCAGGCCACCGCTTTATTTGGCTATTTAACAGGCATGGCTCAGCCCCTGATTATGATGGCTACCATTCCTACTATGTCTCTCTCTGCTAGCCTAGTGCCGGCCATTCGCGAGGCCTTTACTCTGGGGGACAAGGAGAGCATTACGAGCAAGGCGCGCATGGCGATGAAGCTGTGCTGCTTGATTACGGTGCCGGCTGCCCTGGGTATGAGCGCCTTTGCTGAGCAGATTTCGCTCTTGCTCTACGGAACGAGCAAGGCGACTGTAGCCATTATGCACTCTGGGCCCGCGATTTGCCTTCTGGGTATGCAGCAGATTACGGCTGGTATGCTGCAGGGTATAAAGCAGATTAACGGCCCCATGCGGAATATGTTCATAGGTATTTTGCTTAAGATTGCTGCGGTTTACCTTCTGACAACTGAGGCCTGGCAAATTGCCGGAGCTGCCTGGGCTACGAATATAAACTTTGGCGTAACAGCACTGCTTAATGTGTATCTGCTGTACAAGGCTGGCATTAGCTTTGCCTGGCAGGAGATTGCGAAAATTACGGGGGCGGCCTGCATCATGGCTGTGCTGGGAAGGCTGGCCTATGGTGGCTTAGCAGCTCAGCTGCCGCCTGTTCTGGCAAATATTGCTGTCTTGCTCTTGGCAGTGCTCATCTATGCGGCACTGCTGCCCTTGCTGCGGATTGTGACGAAGGAGGAGCTTAAGCACTTGCCTGTGGTGAAAAAGTTCGTAAAATGAAGATTTACTAAATGAATACATAAAGTAAAAGAGCCAGAAACAAGTAGTTTGCTTCTGGCTCTAATTTTATGACCTTATTTAATTCTGACCCAAAATACAAAATCAGAATGTATTGCTCTGCCTAGTTTTCTAAAATAGGATATGACAGTGTACTTCTACAATAAAATCCAAGTAGTTAAGAGAGCAATAGTTTTCACAGAGCATGATTGTGCACTTCTAAAATCTTATTCAGAGAGTTGAGAACACTAATATTTACAGGACAGGGATGCTTCTGTTTCTAAATGCTCACTGTAGTTGTTTTTTGTGCGGAGTGGGATTTATGCTAAGTAGTTTCGTGCTTACAGCTCGCTGTTCATACTGCCGGTGCGATAGCCTTGCAAATCGAGCGCTACGAAGATAAAGCCGGCTGCCTTGACGAGCTGAATGATTTGCTCGCGATAGGTGGTTGCGACAAGGGCAATTTCCTCTGGGGCTACCTCAATGCGCGCTAGCTTACCATGGCAGCGTACACGCACGCTGTTGAGACCCAGGGCACGCAAACCATCCTCCGCCGCTTCTACCATGCGGAGCTTGGCTTCGGTAATTTCTTCGCCGTAGGCTATGCGTGAGGAAAGACAGGCGTAGGCGGGCTTTTTAGCAACGGAGAGGCCGTACTTTGCCGCGAGGGCTCGCACATCAGCCTTAGTGAAGCCACAGACTAAGAGAGGGCTCACAATGCCCAATTCCTTGGCTGCCTGCATACCTGGGCGATAGTCGCCCGTGTCATCAAGATTTGCTCCATCAAAAACTATGTCGCAGCCTAAGTCCGCAGCCTTTTCCTTTACTGCTGTCATTAGCATTTTTTTGCAGTGGTAGCAGCGCTGGCCATCATTGGCTCTAAAGGCGGCATTTTGCAGTGGGTCGTACATCAGGCTGATGAGCTGGCTGCGTGTTTCCTGGGCAACCTGGGCTGCATCCTGCCGTTCAAATTGGGGCACCACCGGGCTGACAAGCATGATGGGCTCTAGCTTAATTCCTGCCACTTTAGAGACTGCCAGTATTACGCTAGAGTCTACGCCGCCACTAAAGGCGAGGGCAGGGTGTTGATATTGCTGAAAAAATTCTATGAGAGCAGCCTCCTTGGCCGCTAAGCTTTGTTGCATGCTTTTCGTCTCCTTTGTAGCTTTGCTTACATAAAACCTATTATATTAGTAGTTTATACTCTGAGCACTGGTCTTTGTCAAGAAGAATTTGCAATTTTCACTTGTAAATTTGGCTCGTTTGGAATATTATTATAGTAGAAGCTCGTTTGAAAGGATGGAACCTATGATAGAATTAAAGGCTGGTTTAGTTGGCACTGCCACAACTATCGTTAACGAAAATAATATTGCGCAAACAATGAAAAGCGGCGCTCTGCCCGTCTTTGCTACCCCCGCTATGTGCGCTCTCATGGAGGAGGCTGCCTGTGCCGCAGTCAAGGAGAGCCTGGAAGAGGGCATGGGCTCTGTGGGCATTTCCCTGAGCATTAGCCACGATAGAGCTACGGCTGTAGGCGCAGAGGTCACTGCTACTGCCACCCTGACTGCCGTAGAGGGCCGTAAGCTGGTCTTTGCTGTGGAGGCTAAGGATAGCAAGGGCAGTATTGGCAAGGGCACTCATGAGCGCTTTATTATCAATAACGAAAAGTTTATGAGTAAGCTATAATCTTTGCCTGTAGAGGCATTGGAGGTGTAAAAAATGGCATTAGAGTTCGCAAGGGTTACTTTCTTAAGAATTTACACAGGAGAGGATGTAATTTTAGGCGATGAACCGCTGTACAAGGCTATTTTGAAGGAGGCACGCAGACTAGGTCTAGCTGGAGGTACTGCTATTAAGGCAATTTCCGGTTTCTCCAAGCAGATTAGGGGCGGCAATAATAGAATAAGCTATTTTGTTAGCGGCGTGGCCGATGCACCCATTATTATTGATATTGTGGATGACAAGGAGAGAGTGGCTAGCTTCCTGCCCTGGCTGGAGAAAAATGCTAAGCGCTCCCTGGTCACCGTCAGAGAGACGGATATTCTGATGACTGATTATATTCGTCAGCGCAAGCAGGAGCTGGCTCAGCAAAAAGCTTCGAACCAGCCCACCATGCAGGTGCAGCAGCAATGAGTTAATAGTAGTATTTATAGGAGAGGAAAGCAGTTAGACCTGCTTTCCTTTGCTCTTTTCAAGGGCTTTTGCTTGCAAATTTACAAGGGAAATGTTATCATATAAAGGTATGAATATTTTTTACGAGGTGCTAGGCTCATGAATTTTGATTTCTTTTTCTTCTTAGTGTATATGTCCATTGTATCTTTTGCGCTGGCCTTTGTCTGCTACTATTTTATTGTCAGACTGCTGGGCAAGGAGGGCACTGCTTCTAAGGTTGCACAGGTAGTATTAATTCCTTTAATTATCGTCGCCTTTGATATGTATGTTTTCTATGTCGAAGACAGCTGGCGTTATTTTGTCGCTAGTATTCCCCTGGCTGCTGTTTGCGGTCTTACCTTATATGCTTATTTCTTTAAGCGTGACGAGGCCTATGGCTTTGCTCCCACCCCTAAGGAAGCAGCTAGAGTTTTAGAGGCTCCTCCGAAAAAGGTGAGCAAGAAGTCTCAGCGTATTCATGCTGCTCGCGAAAAAAGAGGCAGAAAATAAGCAGAACATTTATTTCTTTAGGTTTGTGTAGAATTTTGAGGAAGCTATATTTGTAGCTTGCCCAAAAACCAATCAACATAAAAGATTTTTTAGAAAGAAGGGTAAAATCAATGGCAAAAATGAAAACCATGGATGGCAACACCGCTGCTGCGCACATTGCGTATGCTTTTACTGATGTTGCTTGTATCTATCCTATTACTCCGTCTTCCCCTATGGCCGAGGTTGTGGATGAATGGTCCGCACAAGGTAGAAAAAATCTCTTTGGTCAACAGGTTCGCGTTGTAGAAATGCAATCTGAGGCTGGCGCTGCTGGTGCTGTACACGGCTCTTTGCAGGCTGGTGCTCTGACTACTACCTTTACCGCCTCTCAAGGCTTACTTTTAATGATTCCTAATATGTATAAGATTGCTGGCGAATTACTGCCTGGTGTTTTCCATGTTTCTGCTCGTGCTTTGGCTGCTAGCTCCCTGAACATTTTTGGTGACCATCAGGACGTTATGGCTTGCCGTCAAACTGGCTTTGCTATGCTGGCTGAATCCTCTGTACAAGAGGTTATGGACCTGGCTGCAGTAGCTCACTTAACTGCAATTAAGAGCCGCGTGCCCTTCCTGAACTTCTTTGATGGCTTCCGTACCTCTCACGAAATCCAAAAGATTGAGGTTATGGACTACGAAGCTTTAGGCAAGCTGCTGGATAAGGATGCTGTAGAAGCCTTCCGTAAACGCTCTCTGAATCCGGACAATCCTGTACAACGCGGTACTGCGCAAAATCCTGATATCTATTTCCAAACCCGTGAAACTGTTAACACCTACTATGAAGCAGTTCCTGCTATGGTAGAGGAATACATGGCAGAAATTTCTAAGATTACCGGCCGTGAATATCATCTGTTCAACTACTATGGCGCTCCTGATGCTGAAAACATCATCGTTGCTATGGGCTCTGGCTGCGACACTGCTCGCACTGTAGCTGAGGCTCTCAACAAGCAAGGCCAAAAGGTTGGCGTGCTCGTAGTTCATCTGTATCGTCCCTTTGCCTTTGATGCTTTCATGAAGGCTATTCCGGAAACCGTAAAACGCATTGCTGTTTTAGACCGCACTAAAGAGCCTGGTTCCTTTGGCGAGCCTCTTTACTTAGATGTACGCGCTGCCTTCTACAATAGCGAGCGTCATCCTCTCATCATTGGCGGCCGCTATGGCTTAGGCTCCAAGGATCCTCTGCCGCGCGACATTGAGGCTGTTTTTGCTAATCTGGCAGCTGATGAACCGAAGAACAACTTCACCGTTGGTATCGTAGATGATGTTACCCACACCTCTCTGCCTGCTGGCAAGGATTTAGAGGTTGTACCTGAGGGAACTACCGCTTGTAAGTTCTGGGGTCTGGGCTCCGACGGCACCGTTGGCGCGAACAAGAACTCCATCAAGATTATCGGCGACCACACCGATATGTACGCACAAGGCTACTTCTTCTATGATTCTAAGAAGTCTGGTGGTATTACTGTATCCCACCTGCGCTTTGGCAAAACTCCTATTCAAGCTCCTTATCTGATTGATGCTGCTGACTTTGTAGCTGTACACAAGGCTTCCTATGTACATTCCTATGACGTTGTAGCTGGCATTAAGAAGGGCGGTACCCTGCTCCTGAACTGCGAATGGTCCGCAGAGGAATTATCTGAGCACCTGCCTGCTGCTATGAAGCAATATATCGCTAAAAACGATATTAACCTGTATATTATTGATGCTGTCAAGATTGGCAAGGAAATCGGCTTAGGCGCTCGTATCAACATGGTAATGCAAGCTGCCTTCTTCAAGCTGGCTAACATCATTCCTATTGATGAGGCTGTTAAGTACATGAAGGACGCTATTGAGCACTCCTATGGCAAGAAGGGCAAATCCATCGTTGAGATGAACTATGCTGCTGTAGATGCTGGCGTTAATGCTGTTGTTAAGGTAGAGATTCCTGCTGATTGGGCAACTGCTGAGGATAAAGAAGCTGCTGCTAAGACTGGCAATGATTTCGTAGATAAGATTATGGTTCCCATGAACCGTCTGGAAGGCGACAAGCTGACCGTTGGCGATTTGATGTCTGTTAACGACGGCACCTTCCCCAGCGGCACCTCTGCTTACGAAAAACGTGGTGTTGCTCTGGATGTTCCTGAATGGAATCCTGATACCTGTATCCAATGTAACCAATG
>JAEDNJ010000144.1 GCA_016302525.1 Phascolarctobacterium sp.
GACAAGGGCAGTAGCTAGTCAAATGGCAGATGCAGTGTATGATTCTACTACGCTCGTGATTAATGCAGGGGATTATACTCTGCGTGCTAGCGGCTCTGTTATGAAGTTCCCCGGCTTTTTACAGCTGAGCGGTGCTTATGCTGACCCTGAAAAGGATAAAATTGTGCCCTATATCGAAGAGGGCACGGCTCTGCAGCTTCATAAGCTTTTACCGGCTAAGCAGCACTTTACCGAGCCCCCAGCGCATTTTACAGAGGCAACCCTCGTTAAGGAGCTAGAGGACAAGGGCATAGGCCGTCCCTCTACCTTCGCAGCCACTATTTCTACGATTCAGGATAGAGGCTATGTTATGCGCGAGGGTAAAAAGCTCCTGATTACGGAGCTAGGTGTCAAGGTTAATGACTGGCTGACCTCTAACTTTACGAATTTGATTGACATTCCCTATACAGCAGCTATGGAGGCAGAGCTGGACGATATTGCCGAGTCTAAGCAGGATAGAACTTCTGTCGTAGAAAGGCTGTATAAATATATTGAAAGCGTAAGTCCTAATCCTTTGCCGCCGCCACCGCCACCTGCGCCTACTGGTGTCTTCTGTGAAAAATGTGGTCGGGAAATGGTGGAGAAGGTAAGCCGCTTTGGCAAGTTCTTGGCCTGCCCTGGCTTTCCGAGCTGCCGCAACATTAAGTCCATTGCTAAGAAGCTGGAAGTTCCCTGTCCTAAATGCGGCGGTGATTTAGTAGAAAAGAAAACCAAGACTGGCAAGGTTTTTTATGGCTGTGACAATTACAAGGCTGATGGCACTGGCTGTGACTATACCTCCTGGGATAAGCCCTTAAAGGAACAATGCTCAGAGTGTGGCGCTATGCTGGTGGACCACATTGGCTTAAACCGCAGACATAAAAAATACTGCTCTAATCCTGAATGTAAAAATGCGCGTAAGCTTGCGCCAGCAGGTGAGACTAGCAAGACAGTGAAGAAAACTACTAAGGCTAGTGCTAAAAAGACTACTGCTGCCAAAGCGACAACGAAGAAAACTACGAGAACGACAAAAGCTAAAAAGGAGTAAAAATGCAGCCGATTCATGTTGTTGGTGCCGGCCTGGCAGGCTGTGAAGCAACCTGGCAGCTGGTTAATAAAGGTGTACCTGTTATCTTACACGAAATGCGTCCTGTAAAAAGTGACGCTGCTCATAAAACTGCTTATTTTGCAGAGCTGGTGTGCAGTAATAGTCTGCGTGCCGGCAATATCGAAAATGCCGTTGGTCTCTTAAAGGAGGAAATGCGTCGTCTTGGCTCTCTGATCATGCGTGAAGCTGATAAGCATCAGGTTCCTGCTGGCGGTGCTCTCGCTGTAGATAGAGACGGCTTTGCTGCTGCGATTACCGAGGCTATTAAGTCTCATCCCTTAGTAACCCTTGTTACAGAAGAGGTTACAGATTTAGAAGCTTTAGAGGGTACTGTCATTGTAGCAAGCGGTCCTTTGACCAGTGATGCTCTTTCTGCTAATATCAAGAGTATGCTGAACGAGGAATATTTTCATTTCTTTGATGCAGCGGCTCCGATTGTGGAGGCAGATTCTCTTGACTATGACAAGGTTTATAGAGCCTCTCGCTATGATAAGGGTGGGGCCGATTATCTGAATTGCCCCTTCTATACTAAGGAAGAATATGTTGCCTTTCGTGAGGCCCTCTGCAGTGCAGAGCTGGCCCCTGTAAAGGATTTTGAGCGCAATGTCTTTGAAGCCTGTATGCCCATTGAGGAAATGGCCCTGCGCGGCGAGGACACTATGCGCTTTGGCCCCTTAAAGCCTGTGGGCCTTATCGATCCTCGCAATGGCAGGGAGGCCTATGCTGTGGTGCAGCTGCGCCAGGATAATGCTGCTGCCTCCTTATATAATATCGTGGGCTTCCAAACGCATTTAAAATGGCCGGAGCAGCGCCGTGTCTTTGGCATGATTCCTGGCCTGGAAAAGGCCGAGTTCGTGCGCTTTGGTGTTATGCATAAGAATACCTATCTGAATTCTCCTAAGCTCTTGGATAAGCATTTTTGCCTGCGCAGCAATGAGCGCTTCTTCTTTGCCGGGCAGATGACGGGTGTTGAGGGCTATGTAGAATCTGCAGCTTCTGGCTTAATGGCGGGCCTGCACGCAGCACGCAGAGCCTTGGAGCTTGCTCCTGTAGATTTTCCTGCAGAAACTGCGCATGGTGCCCTAGCAAATTATATTTCTAATCCTGCGGTAGAAAACTTCCAGCCCATGAATATCAACTTTGGACTGATTCCGCCGCTAACGCAAAGAATTCGCAAAAAACGCGAAAAGAATGCCGCTATCGCTCAGCGTGGCCTCGAAAAGCTAGCTGAGCTGCTGGCAGTAATTCAATAGTCATAAGCATAGCTTTTTCCTGTTGAGAAGGCTATGCTTTTTTATTACCTTGATTCCTTCTTGCGCCCTTGCACTATTCTTAGTATAATGTTAATAGAGAAAGAAGAAGGAGGGGGCTCATGAGCAAGCAATTTACGCATTTACACGTACATACAGAATATAGCCTCCTGGATGGAGCATCCAAGATAGCAGAGCTGGTTGCCTATGCAAAGGAGCTGGGCATGGAAAGCCTGGCCATTACCGACCATGGCAATATGTGTGGCGTTATAGAGTTTTATCAGGAATGTGAGAAGCAGGGTGTGCGCCCCATCATTGGCTGCGAGGTTTATGTGGCTGAGGGAAGCCGTCTGCAAAAGAATAATCGGGGTATGTATCACCTGATTTTGCTGGCTGAGAATAATGAAGGCTACCACAATCTGATGAAAATAGTCAGCGCGGGGCAGGTAGAGGGCTTTTACTATAAGCCACGCGTGGACAAGGATGTGCTGCGTGCCCATAGCGAGGGCATTATTTGCCTCAGTGCCTGCATTGCGGGCGAGTTGGCCCTCATGCTTCAAAATAACAATATGGAGGGAGCGAGGCGCGCCGTCCGCGAGTATATAGACATCTTTGGCAAGGAAAACTATTTCCTAGAAATGCAGGACCACGAGCTAGCGCAGGAGCGGAAAACTAATGAGGGGCTTGTCAAGCTGGCAGAGGAATTTGGTCTTGACCTCGTCTGCACTAACGACCTACACTATGTGCGCAAGGAGGATGCAGAGGCTCAGGACATCCTGCTGTGTATTCAGACTACTAGCACGGTAGATGAGCCTCACCGGATGCGTTTTCCTAACAATAGCTTTTACTTAAAGAGCTACGAGGAAATGTACGAAAAATTCTCCTGGTGCCCCCAGGCTCTGGAGAATACCAATAAAATAGCTGAGCGCTGCCATGTGACATTGGAATTTGGCAAGCTGCTTTTGCCCAAGTTTGAAACTCCCGATAACTCTAGCGAAGAGGATTATCTGCGCTTTTTATGTGAGCAAAATATCGCTCGCTGTTATCCCGAGGCTGGCCAAGAGGTTTATGAGCGCCTGGATTTTGAGCTGGGTATTATTAACCAAATGGGTTATGCTGCTTATTTCTTGATTGTCTGGGATTTCATAGATTATTGTAATAAGCATAATATTCCTGTAGGACCCGGTCGTGGCAGTGCGGCTGGCAGTATCGTGGCCTATCTTTTGGGGATTACCAAGATTGACCCCTTGAAATATGATTTGCTGTTTGAACGCTTTTTGAATCCTGAGCGTGTCAGTATGCCTGATATAGATACAGATTTTTGCTACCGTAAGCGTGATGAGGTGCTGGACTATGTCGTGCGCAAGTATTCCTCGGAGCACGTAGCCCAGATTATCACCTTTGGTACCCTGCAGGCTAGAGCTGCCGTGCGAGATGTGGGCAAGGCCTTGGGCATGAGCTACCATGACTGTGATGTTGTGGCTAAGGCTATTCCGCGCGAGCTAGGGATAACCCTAGATAAGGCTCTCAAAATCAGCAACGATTTTAAAAAGCTCTATGAAACGAATCCTGATGTCCAGCACTTAGTAGACCTATCCAAGAGTGTTGAGGGTCTACCACGCAACTACGGAACGCACGCAGCTGGCGTTATTATTGCTCCCAGTGATTTACGTGAATATGTGCCCCTACAGCTGGATAGTGATGGTACGGGCATTATTACAGAATACGATAAAAACAAGGTGGAGGAGCTGGGCCTCTTAAAGATGGACTTTCTGGGCCTGCGCACCCTAACCGTTATTGATGATACGCT
>JAEDNJ010000145.1 GCA_016302525.1 Phascolarctobacterium sp.
TTCTCCATAATGAAGTAATTTTATCACACTTTGCAAGATAGGTAAAGAGGAAATAAAACCTAAAATGCAATAAGCAGTTGCATAATTTTTTAGTGAAAATTTCCCTTAAGCTGGTCTTGACCGGTTTGTACGCGATATTTTTGTACTAATCAAGGCCTTCAACCTCCACAGGAGGTACTTCAAAACCAAGCAGCCTTGACACCGATATCGATACTAACATATAATATCGATATCAGTGATTACTTATGAAATATATGAATAGTAAAGGATCTGCTCGACTGTGGAACTGCTTTTTGCAGAAAAACAGTCAAGGTTTGTAGTAGGAGTTAAATATATGTATTATCTAGCGTGTTTTGGTGATTCTTTAATTCAGGGCTTTCCCTTTGGCAATAGTGCTTCCTGGATTGCTCATTTAGAGGCAACGCAAGAAATATCCGTAAGCAACTACGGCTTATGTGGCGATTGTGCTGACGATATTTTTGAGCGTATGCGATATAGGCCCTTGCCAGAGCATATAAAGCATCTCTTATTTTTGGGCGGTGCCAATGATGTCCTGCAAAGAGTGCCCGAAAAGTTTACTATGGGAGTAATCAAGAAAATGCTTGCCTGGTGTGAGGCTAGGGGCTATAAGCTATGTATAGTGTTGCCTCTGCTTAGTGCTGATGCCTGGCTGAATCGTTATCTGCTTAATCTGCGCCAGGAAATACAGCACCAGTTTGGCGACACGGTCTATCTTTTAGACCTACAGCCCGCTATCGGCTTTGATGAAGCCTCTCTTAGCAAGGCTTACTTAGATGGGGTACATCCTCATGCGGCAACCTACAAGGCTATGGGTGAATATGCCCTGCCCCTTCTCCGCGAATGGCTAAGCGAGGATTGCTGACACAACATTCCCCAAAAACCTCTGACCCTTAGAAATTATTTGCTTTTTGTAAAAAAAGTGCGTGCAAAATTTTCATATTTAATATATAATACCGTGTTAGAATTATACAAGCTGTATATATTATGAAATAGAGGAGATGGAGAAAATTATGAAGAAGTTAGATTTAAGCCAATATGGTATCCTTGATACCACTGAGGTTATTTATAATCCTTCCTACGAGCTATTGTACGAGGAGGAAACCAATCCGGAATTAACCGGCTTTGATGTTGGCTACAAAACCGAGTTGGATGCTATCAATGTTATGACTGGCGAATACACTGGTCGTTCCCCTAAGGATAAGTATATCGTAGTTGATAAAAATTCCCTGCACACTGTTTGGTGGACTACTCCCCAATATAAGAACGACAACCATCCTGCAACCCCCGAAGCCTGGAACGCTGTTAAAGAGCTGGCTATCAAGGAGCTGTCCGGCAAAAAGCTTTATGTCGTAGATGCCTTCTGCGGTGCCAACAAGAACACCCGCATGGCAGTACGCTTCATTATGGAGGTTGCTTGGCAGGCACACTTTGTTAAGAATATGTTTATTCGTCCTACTGCTCAGGAGCTGAAAAACTTTACCCCGGACTTCGTGGTTTACAACGCTTCTAAGGCTAAGGTAGAAAACTATAAGGAGCTTGGCCTCAACTCCGAGACTGCGGTTATGTTCAACATCACTACTAAGGAGCAGCTCATTGTTAACACCTGGTACGGCGGCGAAATGAAAAAGGGTATGTTCTCCATGATGAACTACTACCTGCCCTTAAAAGGTATCGCTTCCATGCACTGCTCTGCTAACACCGACCTGAAGGGTCAAAACACCGCTATCTTCTTTGGTCTGTCCGGCACCGGCAAAACGACCCTGTCCACCGACCCCAAGCGCCTGCTCATTGGCGACGACGAGCACGGCTGGGATGACAATGGTATTTTCAACCTGGAGGGCGGCTGCTATGCTAAGGTTATTAATCTGGATGCTGAGGCTGAGCCCGACATCTATGGCGCTATCAAGCGCAACGCCCTGCTGGAAAATGTTACCGTGGATGCTGAGGGCAAGCTGGACTTTAGCGATGACAGCGTAACCGAAAACACACGCGTTTCTTATCCCATTAACCACATCAACAACATTGTTAAGCCTATTTCCGCAGCTCCCCATGCTAAGAGCGTTATCTTCCTGTCTGCTGATGCCTTCGGCGTGCTCCCTCCTGTTTCTATTCTGACACCGGAGCAAACCCAATACTACTTCCTGTCCGGCTTTACTGCGAAGCTGGCTGGCACCGAGCGTGGCATTACTGAGCCCACTCCCACCTTCTCTGCTTGCTTTGGCCAAGCCTTCTTAGAGCTGCCTCCTACCAAGTATGCAGAAGAGCTGGTTAAAAAGATGAAGAAGAGCGGCGCTAAGGCTTATCTGGTCAACACTGGCTGGAATGGCACTGGCAAGCGTATCTCCATTAAGGATACTCGCGGCATTATCGATGCTATTCTCAATGGCTCTATCAACGAGGTTGAGACTAAGCACCTGCCCATCTTCAACTTTGAGGTTCCTGTAGTTCTGCCGGGTGTACAACGCCGCATTTTGGATCCGCGCGACACCTACGCAACTGATGCTGAATGGGAGGCTAAGGCTACCGACCTGGCTGGTCGCTTCATTAAGAACTTCACTAAGTACACCCATACCAGCATTGGCGAAAGTCTCGTAGATGCTGGCCCGCAATTGGACTAAGATAAAAACTATCCTAATCTAATAACACCCTAAAAAACAAAAAAAAACGCTGAGCTTGTCATTTTGCTCAGCGTTTTTTCTTTTTCGCCACTGCCATGGGGCTATAGGGTGTGCTCCTTGTCTTTCAATAAGGGTGTTTAGAGAGCAATTATATATCGACGGCTCCCTTCAACTTTTTTAACGCTCATTTCGTTGGGAACAATGACGAAGCTATTGTGATTATTCCTTGTTGTATTTGGTGTGATAACTTAATTCTAACACTAAGGAGCACAATGGGCTATTTTTATTTAGTTTTGAACTTTGTGCAAAAAAAATAGTAATAGACCATTATTCTCTTTCGTGTTATAATTAAGTTAGTACAAATATTCTAATAGTAAGGATGGATAAAATGAAAGCATGGAAGGCTTGTGGTTGCGCACTGCTGGCTCTGGGACTAGTTTTGCAGGGCTGTGGTGGCGATATCGCCCGTACCAAAAAAATAACTAGCAATCAGGATAAAGAAAAGATTGTGTTGACCTTTTACGGAAATAAGGTGGCGGCTAGGGACGTAGCGGTTATAGAGGACATTCTCAACGATTACATGAAGGCCAATCCCCGTGTTTCCATCACCTATGAATCCTTAAAGGGCGCAGAGTATTACAATATTTTAGATAAACGCCTTGATTCTGGAAACGGAGACGATCTTTTCATTGTGGACCACGACCGTCTTTTACGCTACCAAAAGAAGGGCTATGTGGCTAAGCTTAACGATTTGCCGGCCATGAAGGAATATCTGCCCCAGGTCATGGACCAGATGCGTTGGGAGGACGGCAGTATTTATTATGCATCCACCTCTATTAGCGCCTTCGCCCTTTTCTGCAATATGGATTTGCTAAAGAAAAATAATATTGAGGTTCCCAAAAACTTTGGGGACTTTAAAAGGGCCTGTGCTGCCTTTAGTGCAGGAAACAAAAAGCCTTTGATTGTAAATCAGGACCTATCCCTGGGTACTGTGATTATTGCAGGCAGCTGGCATGATTACTATACCCAAAACAAAACGGAAGAGCTCTGCAAAATTGTCAACGAAAGTCAGCAGCCCATGAGCAAGCTTTTGGATGCTGGTATTACCAAGGCTATGGAGCTGACTCCTTATATCGATACGCAAAAATGCCTTACCTTCAAGAAGAATAAGGATGATTTCAAGGAATTTGCCAAGGGTGAAGCTCCCTTCATGCTCACTGGCGCTTGGAACAATCCGCGTCTGGCAAAGCTGAACCCTAAATTTGAATATGCCCTTTATCCTTATCCAATTAAGGATGATGGCAGTATCCTCATGACCAATGTGGATACCCGTATGGTGGTCAACGCCAATAGCAAATATGTAGAGGAAAGCAAGCACTTCTTGAACTACCTTTTGCAATCGGATAAATTCGATAAATTTGCTAAGAGCCAATCCTCCTTCGGCGTGATGAAGGGAACGAAAAATAAGCAGGATACATCCGATAAGCGTATGGCTGCCATCAACGAGGCTTATGCTAAAGAAAATACCATGATCGGCTCCGACG
>JAEDNJ010000146.1 GCA_016302525.1 Phascolarctobacterium sp.
ATTGCCACGAACAGCAAACTTTTTAAAATCTTCCATAAAAGACATACTTTTTTCCTCCTGTAGTGTATTCTCTCGAACCTAGAGAGTCGGGGGGACTTAGATAAATTGCTTAAAGTATTTAACCTTGGGTTACGATACGAATATTGGTAACGCCAAAGGCCTTTGCCAACTCCGGCATAATCTCACGGGAGATATTGGTGCGGTGCAGCTCGCTTTCAGCAACAATCAGCATACGAGTATCAGCATAGTTGATGTTGTGAATTCTGCTAACTAAGCGTTTGAATTTTTCGTCGCCAATCAATTCCTTGAGGATCTGCAGTCTTTCAAAAACATAGGGCTTTTCGGTTTTCATACGAACCTCTAGGGGAGAAAAGGGAACGGTAACAACACGGCTATCACGAGCAAGAGCGTAATTCTCTTCGCCTTCTTGCGGTACAATTAAGTCAGGGCGCATAATAAATTCCTCCAAATATAAATCTAAATTTACAGGCAAATTGCCTAGTGTGTATTCTTATATATTATAATTCAGAATGAGCAAAACGTCAAGGTGGTGGAGTGGATTAGTAAGATGATACTCTTTTTCACAAAAACTGTTGACAATGTAACAGATAAATGATATAATACACACCGTTGCTGAATTAATCAGTGGCAAAAATGTCGGGATATGGCGCAGTTTGGTAGCGCGCTTGTTTCGGGTACAAGAGGCCGTGAGTTCGAATCTCGCTATCCCGACCAACTTTTGGGAATCTTTTCTCAAAGCAACGACTCCATAGCTCAGCTGGATAGAGCGTTTGACTACGAATCAAAAGGTCGCAGGTTCGAATCCTGCTGGGGCCACCATGAAATCTGCACCACAGAGAAGTCTGTGGTGTTTTTGTTTTTCAAGCGCATTATGCAAAGACTATAAAGCTTTTTGGGAGAATACTGTTATGGCTAAGGGAGCAATTTTTGTCGTTATCGCAGCTGCTCTTTGGGGTGGCGGCGGTGTTGCAGGGCAATACTTATATATGCATGAGGTGATGGGGCCCTTTTGGCTGGTCATGGTGCGACAGGTACTGGCTGGCTTAGCCTTTCTTGCCTATGCCGTTTTGGTTGATAGAGAAAAGCCCTTGCAGGTGCTCAAGGATGAGCCGCTTAGTATCCTGGCCTTCTCCTTTTTAGGCGTTTTAGGTGCTCAGCTAGGCTTTTACTATACTATTTCGCTCTGCAATGCGGCTACAGCGACAGTTTTGCAATATACTGCCCCTGTCTTGATTGTGCTCTGGTTTATCATTAAGGAAAAGCGCAATCCAGAGCTGCGTGAGCTTATCGGTCTTTTGGGAGCCTTTGCCGGCGTATTCTTGATTTCCACGCATGGCAAGCTCGATTCTCTGGCTATTTCGCCAGCTGCCTTAACGGTGGGCCTGCTTTCATCCGTCTCCTATGCTTTTTATGACATTATGCCCGTCAAGCTTATGCAGCGCCATTCTATTGCTACTATTCTTGGCCTAGGCCAGTTTATTTCTGGTAGCTCGCTTTTATTCTTTGTCAATCCCTTTGACATTTCGCCTAATTGGGATGTAAGAGCCTTTATCACCTTTGCTTACCTAGTTATAGGAGCAACAATAGTGAGCTTTGGCGTTTATCTGCAGGGCTTGCGCCTGATAGGACCCGTAAAGGCTAGCCTTATTTCCTGCGCTGAGCCGCTGAGCTCCATCCTCTTGGTAGTTTTATTCCTAGGCGTGCAGCTTACGCTAGAGGATTATGTGGGCATGGGCTGCATCATCATTACAGTTATGCTCTTGTCGCTGCCTAGAAAATAGAGTCTTAAGGCAAACTAATCTTGATAATTCTGGCAGGGCGACCCTTGCCGTTGTTCTCCTTCGCCACAACTGTGGCACAGTCAATGTCTTCTAGCTTACTAATAATGCGGTTGATACTGCGAATTTTTAATCCTGTTACCTCGGCGAGAGCCTCGGAGGTGACAGGATTATTTGTTTTTTCGAGCGCTTCCTTGATATTGCGCAGGGTATTAATGCTCAGCCCGCATTGTTTAGCAATATCATGCAGATTGTTCAGCCTATTAATAGAATCAGAAATAGCAGCGACCACAGCCTTAGCCTCATTATCAGCAATGTAGGCGCGCGTTTCCACGTCCTGAATAGCGTTGTTAAGGGCCATCGTAGAGCGGGATTTTGCTTCCAGCATATTATTGCCCAGGCCTATACCGATAAAAACACGGAATATATCCAGCTGTTGCCCAAACTGGAGCAGCTTAATGTGTTCCTGCTGCTTGAAGAAAACTGTGTCCAGCATATCGCGCGAGGTGACGATAAAAAAGGATACCATATCGTCTATAAAAACCGCTGCCTGTAGCTTATGGGCAATGGTATAAATATATTCCTTAATTTGATTTTGGTAATGTAGCTTATCCCATTCACGCAAAGCTAAATCGTATTCGCTATCGAAAATATAGTTGTAGTAAATGGCAATAACAGCATATTTTCCATGCAATTTTTCGTGCATAAGCTGCTTCAGTTGAGGAAAATGCACCTTTTCCTGCATTGCTTCAGACTGCACGCTTCTTGTTCCTGTTAATCCTAATTTCATTCTGCTCACCACTTTTAGCAATATTTATATCTTTTGGTAATCATTTTACACCTATTATGGCAATCTGTCTAGTAGTATCATTGACAGTATATAAAACAGTGTAAATCATACTGTTATGGGAGGTTGTTGTATGTCTGTTTCATTAGCTATTTTAATTTTGTACATTGTTGCTCTGTTTGGTATTAGCTGGTATGCTAAAAAGCGCAGCGAGGGTAAAGAGGAAAACTATTCCTTGGCTGGCCGTAAGCTTAGCGCTCCCTTGATTGCCGTAACCATTATCGGCCTGGCAGTTGGCGGCGCTTCTACCATTGGCGTATCAGAATCTGCCTTCAAGGTGGGCCTGTCTGCTGGCTGGTATACCATTGCCTGGGCTTTAGGTGCTATTGCGATGGGTCTCTTTATGGCGAAAAAGTATCGTGAAGAAAACATCACCACGATTACAGAGCTCATTGAACGCCATCATACCAAGAGCGCTGTTATTCTCGGCGTTATCTGTCAAATTATTATTCAATTAGTAATCATTTCTCTGCAATACATTGCTGGCGGCAGTATCCTGCATGCTATCCTGCCAGATGTCTTTACCTTTAAGAGCGGCATGATTATGTCTGCTGTGATCTTTATCGGTATTACTACTATTGGTGGTATGTGGTCTGCTGCTATGTCCAATGTTATGAACATTGTGCTTATCTATGGCGGCACTGTTATCGCTACCATCATCCAGTTCAATAAGGTTGGCAGTATGGATGCTCTCGCTGCTAAGCTGCCTGCTGGCGTGCCCTGGTTTGATTTCTTCGCTGGCGTAGGTCCTATAACCATTACCAGCTGGGTTGTTACCCTGATTACCGTAAACCTATCCCTGCAATCCATTCTGCAAATTTCCTTAGGCGCAAAGGATGCAGAAACAGCTCGTAGTGGCTTCGTTTGGGGCGGTATCTTTATGCTGCCTGTAGGCGTTCTGGCTGCCTTCCTGGGTATCGTTGCCAAGGCCAACTATCCTGATGCTCAGGCTGCCTTAGCTCTGCCTCAGGTTATCGTAAATATGCAGCCTGTTTTGGCTGGCGTAACCCTGGCTGCTCTGTGGGCTGCCGATGTATCCACCGCCTGCAATCTGCTACTCTCTGCTGGCACCCTTTTCTCTAGCGATATCTACAAACGCTTTGTTAATCCCAGCTGCAGCTCCAGCCAACAATTAATGATGACCCGTATTTGCGTAGTTGTCAGTGGTGCTCTGACCCTCTTCCTGGCTATGAACGCCTCTAGTATTCTGGGTACAATTATGATTGGCCTGGCTTTAACTGCTGCCTTTTCCACTATCGTTATCGTAAAAATGTTCCTGCCGCAATTTATCTGCAAGCAAGCAGGCTTCTGGACTCTTCTTATGGGCTTCTTAGTGCTTCCTCTTTGGGTAAAGGTTCCTGCAAGCCACATTCTGCCGAACGTTATTTACTTAGAGTGGTTGGTTTGTATTGTGACTTATGCTTTTGTTTATATGATTTCCCCCAAAAAACAGTAAGCTCTACTGTAACGCCTTTATACTGCGTCAAAGCGTCGTCAGCTTGCTCGACGTACTAAA
>JAEDNJ010000147.1 GCA_016302525.1 Phascolarctobacterium sp.
TTAATAATATCCACGGCGCCATTGTTGAGCACGACCTCAATCTTGTCGCCATTTTTAATCTCGCCAGCCACAATCTTACGGCCTAAGAGAGTTTCTACTGTATGCACAATTAAGCGCTTCAAAGGACGAGCACCAAAGGCAGGATCGAAGCCAGCCTCTGCCAAATGGGCCACAGCCTCATCACTGGCAGTCAGCGTAATCTCCAGCTGCTTAGCCAGACGGTCGCTCAGCTCCTTCAGTACCAGCTTAACAATATCCTTAATTTGTTCAGCCTGCAGCGGCTTAAAGGTAACAATATCATCCACACGGTTCAGGAACTCCGGACGGAAGAAGTTCATCAGCATCTGCTGAATAGCTTCTCTATCCATGCTGCCATTGTGCTTCATAATTTCACTGCTGCCTAAATTACTGGTCATGATAATCAGGGTGTTCTTAAAGTCCACCATCCTGCCCTTGCCATCAGTCAGACGACCATCATCCAGCACCTGCAGCAGCACATTGAAGACATCCGCATGCGCCTTTTCTATTTCATCCAGCAAAATCACGCTGTAGGGATGGCGGCGCACAGCCTCTGTCAGCTGACCGCCCTCATCATAGCCTACATAGCCGGGAGGCGCACCAATCAAACGAGATACAGTGTGCTTTTCCATGTATTCGCTCATATCAATACGAATCATATTGCGTTCATCATCAAAAAGCACCTCTGCCAGAGTTTTAGCCAGCTCTGTTTTACCAACGCCGGTAGGACCAAGGAAGATGAAGGAGCCAATAGGTCTATTAGGATCCTTAATGCCAGCACGGGCACGGATAACAGCCTCACTGACAGCCTTAACAGCCTCATCCTGGCCGATAACGCGGTTATGGAGAATATCCTCCAAATGTACCAGCTTATCGCGCTCACCACTGCCCAGACGAGAAACGGGAATGCCAGTCCAGGTACTAACCACCTTCGCAATATCCTCCTCGTCAACCTCCTCCTTCAGGAGGGAGTTCTTTTCTTTATTGGCAAGCTCTGCCAGCTCTTTTTGCAGGGACGGCAAACGACCATATTTCAGCTCTGCCAGCTTAGCATAGTCCATATCGTCAGCTCGTTCTGCCTGCTCCAGCTCCAGCTTCACAGCATCAATTTCCTTTTTCACCTCACGCACACGGGTAATGCCAGCCTTCTCTGTATTCCAGCGTTTAACCAGCTCATCATTATCCTTGCGCAGCTTATCAAGTTCTTCATTAATCTTTGCCAGACGGTCCTTAGACTGCTCGTCCTCCTCCTTAGCCAGGGCCTGAGCCTCAATTTCCAGCTGCAAAATACGGCGCTTGCTCTCGTCCAGCTCCGCAGGCAGGCTGTCAATCTCGGTACGCAAACGCGCAGCAGCCTCGTCTACCAGGTCAATAGCCTTATCCGGCAGGAAACGATCATTAATATAACGATTAGACAAAACAGCAGCAGCAACCAGGGCAGCATCCTTAATGCGCACGCCATGGTGTACCTCGTAGCGCTCACGCAGACCACGCAGGATAGAAACTGTGTCCTCTACCCCGGGCTCCTTAACCATCACAGGCTGGAAGCGGCGCTCTAGGGCACTATCCTTTTCAATATATTTACGATACTCATTTAAGGTAGTAGCGCCAATGCAGCGCAGCTCACCACGAGCCAGCATGGGCTTTAAGATATTGCCCGCATCCATAGCGCCCTCAGCAGCACCAGCACCTACAACAGTGTGCAGCTCATCAATGAACATGATGATTTGCCCAGCGCTATCGCTGACAATCTTCAGCACCTTCTTCAAACGCTCCTCAAATTCGCCACGGAACTTGGCACCAGCTACCAAAGCCGCCAAATCCAGAGCGTAGAGGGTTTTATTCTTCAAGCTTTCCGGCACATCACCAGCCACAATTCTTCTTGCTAAGCCCTCGGCAATAGCAGTTTTACCTACGCCAGGCTCACCAATCAAAACGGGGTTGTTCTTTTTACGACGAGACAGAATTTCAACAACACGACGAATTTCCTCGTCACGGCCAATTACAGGGTCCAGCTTGCCAGCCTTAGCCTTGGCAGTCAAATCCTGACCGTATTTTTCCAAGGTTTGCTTAGCCTCGTCATCTCCAGCAGAATTTTGATACTGCAAATAAGCGGCATCAATCGTGCTGCTCTTCAAATTATATTTTTTAAAGAGGGCTTGTACATCATTGTCGCCATCACTGGCAATCGTGCTCACCAAAGCTCCAATGTTAATTTCTTTACCATTGCTCTTTTGCTGTAAAATCGCCATTACCCTAGCAAAGCCAGTGCCCATCATCAGCTGGCGGTCAGAGCCCTTCACGCTAGGAATTTTCTTGACCAGTGCCTGCGCATCCTTGGCAAAGGCAGCCTCATCAATCTTTAGGCTTTGCAGCAAATACTTAAAAAAGCCCTCCTTGCCACACAGAGCCGCAGTTACATGAGCTGTAGTTAGCTCCTGATTATAATTCATGATGGCCTGCTGTTGCGCAGCCTCTAAGATATTTCTTACCTCTTCAGAAAAGTTTTCATTCATAATTAACGCCTCCTAAGAGCTTTCGCACTCCAAATCTATAGCTTATCGCAGGGCCTTAGCTCTTCGACTTTTTGACTTTCTGAATATATTATAGCAAATAAAGTCAAAAAGTCAAATGTTTTTTGCTATTTTTTTGACTTTTTTACTAAACATCAAAAACGCGAGCCTAGCAAGCACAATTTTGCTAGATGTCGTTTAGGGCGCTGAGGTCTAGGTTGTGACACTTAAATCTCCACCCATGCTAATCTTCTCTCATATTTTAAGACCTCTTGCAACAAAATTCTACTATTATAGAGGGTACTTTGCAACATTTTTCCGTATTTTAGATACCAATTCTGCCACATTTTTCCATGTTTTTTCGGTACTGCTTGCAACATTTTTCCGTGTTTTAGAGACCCCTTCTGCCACATTTTTCTTGCTTTTAACGAAACACTTATGTTATTAACTAGCACCTACACCGCTGTTTATATAAAACAATTTAACTCTTATTACCCATATACAACATCTTTCCTTCCCAACATCAATAGCAAATCATTTCATGCTACCACGTTTCTTCTCAGGAACTCGTTAGCATTCAACGGGTTAAAACCTCATAACAAAAAAAACAGACTGCTCACCACTCGCTCAGTGGTAACACAGTCCGTTTTCCAGTTCATTATTTTTCTTTATACAATCC
Organism: Phascolarctobacterium sp.; assembly: GCA_016302525.1. Lineage (GTDB taxonomy): Bacteria > Bacillota > Negativicutes > Acidaminococcales > Acidaminococcaceae > Phascolarctobacterium_A. The sequence continues at coordinate 3,211 of JAEDNJ010000147.1, forward strand.
AGCCATCATTTCGCCGAATTAATAGCCCACTCCTGATTTACAAAATATTGTCTGTCATTACGAATAGGCTTAAGCTTGCGCTCCGAGGAATGTAGAATAGACTTATACAAATTCATATCTACAGGGGCAATGGCAATGAGCTCACTTTCCCCGTACAGCTCAAAAACCTTTTCCTTGTTGCCGTTAACGGAAAAGAAAATATGTGCTGCCTCTACGCCCTTTTGCTCCTTCAGCTGAGCGTTATAAATAACCTTCATCAGCTCCAGCACCCTGTCATCAAGCTCCTCCTGGAAAATCAGGGTCTTTTCGCGCAGAGTAATCAAATCAGGCACTACACGATGAATGTAGAGCTTAGCATTTTTTTGCGCCTCCATGGGCAGCATACTCTCATGTGTTTCGATTGCCTCTGGCACCTTGGCAGCGTTTTCTGGATCAGCAATCATGTGCAGCATTACACCATGCTCAGGCATATTAAACAGAATATCGTAATGCAAGGCTACACTATAATCACAATAGGGACATTTAAAATCAAAAAGAGTGCCGTCGAGAATTTGCTGCTTAAGCATAGGGTCTTCCAGCGAATTAATATTTTGCCACATGGAAAAGGTGCTTTGCTTGCTGCATTGCGGACAGCTTACATTAACTGGTCTTCTTGTTGCCATATATTTTCATCCTCTCATTCTTGAAAACAAATAAACCTTATGCTAATGAATTCTACAAAAAAAGCTAAAATCCTTTTAGCAGCTTATGTATACACTCAGCTAAACTTCCCTCTTGTATTTTTTCTAAAACATGCTATAATAATCCTAGAAAGACAATCGCCCACAAGGTGGTTTGCCAAGTTTATTTAAGCAGAAAACCCGCCCACGTCACTCGGTCAAAGCTAGGGGCGGTTTTTCTATGCTCATTTTTCCTTTACAATTACAAACACAAAGGTCAGTAACGCCA
>JAEDNJ010000007.1 GCA_016302525.1 Phascolarctobacterium sp.
TGCGAGCGCGATTTGACCAGTGGCATGCAGGATGTATTTCCTCTGCCGGTTTTAGGAGTGCCTAACGAAAGACCCTATGGCCCCTGCTTTAATACGCAGGTGGATATAAATAGATTAGAAAAAGCTGTTTTAGCATTTATGGAAGAGGAGACACATGCCGATAAAGAATAAACCTGTTACTGCTCGTCAGGCAGCTGTAGAAATTTTGCTGCAGGTGCTTAAGGATGGGGCATATACGAATATTGCTATAAATAAATATTTGCGCAGCCACGCTCTGCCAGATGTAGAGCGTCGTCTGCTGACAGAGCTTGTTTATGGAACCATTAAGGCCTTGGGTACTATTGACTGGTATCTGACACAATGTGTTACTCGTCCTCTGGCAAAAATTGAAGCAGCAATCTTGAATGTGCTGCGCCTGGGTGTTTATCAGCTTTGTTATATGGATAAGATTCCCTCAGCAGCTGCTGTCAATGAGGCTGTAAAGCTGGCTCGTCTCTATAGTCACGAGGGCTCGGCTAAGTTTGTTAATGGCGTGCTGCGAGGCTTTTTGCGCAAAAAGGATGAGCTGGAGTTTCCCTCTGAGGAGGAGGACGAGGCTGGTTATTTAGCTCTCAAGCTGTTGCATCCCCGTTGGCTGGTAAAAAAATGGCTGCAGCAGTTTGGCCGTGAGGCAACCGAAAAGCTCTGTGCCTTTAACAATACGCCAGCCCCCGTTTGTCTGCGGGTGAATACCTTGGTGGCCGATAGAGAGGCCCTTATGCATGATTTGCGAGCTGCCGGGGCCGAGGTAAGAGCCTCCCTGTGGAGTAAGGACGGCATTGTCTGCGACAAGCTGCCTGCTTTGAATGATGTTTTTGCTAAGCTAAAGCGCGATTTTTATATTCAGGACGAAAGCTCTATGCTGGTGGCCGAGATTCTTTCTCCTAAGCCTGGCGAAAGAGTTGTGGATATGTGCAGTGCTCCTGGCGGCAAGACTACGCACATTGCCCAGGTTATGGGTGACCAAGGTGAAATTTTTGCCGGTGATATTCACGAGCACAAGATTAAGCTGATAGAGGAAAATGCTAATCGTCTGGGCATTACTATTATTAAGGCTCAGCAGCGAGATGCTTCTGTTTTTGATGAGTTTTTAGCTGGCAAGGCTGACAGAGTTCTGGTGGATGCTCCCTGCTCTGGCTTAGGCGTGCTACGCCGCAGAGCTGAGGCGCGCTGGCGCAAGACGAGAGCCGATATTCGCCCTCTGCCTAAGCTGCAGCTGCAGATTTTGGAAAATGGTGCCCGCTATGTGAAGGAGAAGGGGCTTTTGGTTTACAGCACCTGTACGATTGAGCCCTCTGAGAACCATTATGTTGTGGCTGCCTTTTTAGAAAAGCATCCAGATTGGGAGTATGCCGGAGTGAAGCATCCTATTAGCGGTAAGCTTTTAGACGAGCTGCAGCTTTTGCCTCATGTAGATGGCATTGATGGCTTCTTTATTTGCGCACTGCGCCGCAAATAGCAGTCTGTTTGAGAAATTAGTGTTGCTAAGCTAAAAAGCATTTGTAGATGTTTTTTGTATGGTGATTGAAAGCTACTTCGACAATATAGCTTACCACCTTACTTAGTAATTTTTGGTTACTTATATAGTAGTCAATAAATTGTAATAGATTTGCAGTTTTTTTCAGAGACATAAGCTTGCTGAAAGAGTTTGTTAGCTCAATGAGCAAGGGATATAGGTGTAGTTAATGATCGATATATTCGGATTAGAGTTAGCAGAATTAGAAAAGGTTTTTGTGGAGCTGGGCTTGAAAAAATTTAGGGCAAAGCAGGTTTTCCAATGGCTGTACCAAAAGTCTGTCTTTAGCTTTGAGGAAATGCGCAATCTCAGCAAGTCTGATATTGAACTCTTAGAGAAAAACTGCACAGTGCTGCCACGAGAGATTAAGGTTCTGCGAGAGCAGAATTCTGCAGATGGCATGACGAGCAAGCTGCTTTTGGCCATGCCTGATGGCAACAGTGTAGAGACAGTGCTCATGCACCACGATTATGGCTATAGTGTGTGCGTTTCTAGTCAGGTGGGCTGCGATATGCACTGTGCCTTTTGTGCCAGCGGGCTTAAGGGTGCCATACGCAATCTGACAAAGGCAGAAATCGTTGCACAGGTATATCTTTTTAATGAAAGACTGCGCAGCGCTAACGCCCTTGTTTCCCGTGTGGTAGTCATGGGGAGCGGTGAGCCCATGCTGAATTTTGACAATGTGCTGGGAGCCTTGGATTTTCTGCACGACGAGAGCACCTGCCATATGAGCTATAGAAATATGACCATTTCTACCTGCGGCATTATCCCTGGTATTAAGCGACTAGAGGAGCAGGACAAGCCCATAAATCTGGCGATTTCTCTCCATGCAGTTCGCAACGAGCTTCGCACTGCTCTCATGCCCGTCAACAAGGGCTTCAATTTTGTGGATGTTATCGCTGCGGCTGAGGCCTATAGCGTGGCTAGTGGCCGTCAGATTACTTATGAATATATTCTTTTGAAGGACAAGAATGATAGCCTGCAGGATGCAGAGCTGCTGGCAAATTTTCTGCGCTATAAGCACGCAACAGTAAATCTTATTCCTGCTAATCCAGTGCCGGAGCAGGGCTTTGAGCGGCCTGGCAAGAAGACTATTGAACGCTTTGTTCAGGCTCTGCAAAAGCTGCGCATTAATGCCACGGTGCGCAAGGAAATGGGCAAGGATATAGATGCCGCCTGTGGTCAGCTGAGGGCGAAGTTTGCCAAGGAACAGGGAGCTAAGCATGAAGGTAATTAGTAGAACAAATGTGGGCATGGTAAGAGAAAATAATGAGGATGCCTGTTTGGTGCGCCCACCCTATCTTTTTGCGGTAGCAGATGGCATGGGTGGCTACGCAGCAGGGGAGATTGCTAGCCGTGCCTGTATCAAGTCATTGCAGGCTACTACGCACGAGCTGCGGCTGGGCTTTGAGGGAGATGCCTCGGATATTTTGCGTGAGGCAGTGCTTAGGGCTAATGACCATGTTTTTAAGATGGCTATCAGTAATGAAGCGTATTCTGGCATGGGGACAACCCTGACGGCTGTGTATATACAAAAGGATAACACTGCCTATGCTGCCCATATTGGTGACAGCAGGCTCTATCTTTTCCGTCACGAGACCCTGATGCAGGTTACGCGTGACCACACCTATGTGAGCCAGCTTCTAGCTGATAAGCTTATCAGCCACGAGGAGGCCAAGCAGCACCCCAAGCGCCATCTGCTCATGCGTGCTCTTGGTGTGGAGGAGAAGATAGATTTTGATATTATTCCCTTTACCGTCGAGGCAGGGGATCGTCTGCTCTTGTGTACGGATGGTCTTTCTGATATGCTGACGGATATGGAAATAGGCGAGCTCATGCTGGGGCAGGACCTAGACCAGGTGGGCGATGCCCTCATAGAGAAGGCTCTCGACAATGGTGGTCGCGATAATGTGACCCTAGTTTTAGTGGAAATTACTGCAGGAGAGGAGGTGGCTGTAGATGTCCCTATCTCCGAATGAAATGTTAAATGACCGCTACGAAATTATTAGAACCATTGGCTCCGGTGGTATGGCTGAGGTTTATCTGGCAAAGGATAACTTTTTGGATAGACTGGTGGCTATCAAAATGCTGCGAGACCAGTTTCAGAATGACACTGCTCTTTTAGAGCAATTTCGCCGTGAGGCCAGGTCTACTGCCCGTCTTATCCATCCTGCTATCATTAATATATATGATGTTATCTCCACAGATGAGGAGCAGTACATCGTTATGGAATATGTGGATGGTATTAACCTGAAAAAGCTTATGGAGCAGCGCCGCCTCAAGCTGACAGAGGTGCTGGATATCAGTATTCGCTTGGCCGAAGGCTTAGGACACGCTCATAACCGCAATGTTGTGCATTGCGATATTAAGCCGCTCAATATTCTGCTGGATAAGGAGCTGAATCCGAAGATTGCCGATTTTGGCATTGCCAAGATTGTCAGCAATCAGACGATGGTTTATACCAATGCCATTATGGGCTCTGTGCATTATATTTCGCCAGAGCAGGCTAGTGGCGGCAAGGTAACTAGTCTCAGTGATCTTTATTCTCTGGGCGTGGTGATGTTTGAAATGCTGACGGGCACTGTTCCCTTTAATGGGGCAACAGCCGTAGCTGTGGCTATGATGCACGTCGAAAAGCCGATACCTCAGCTCAGCCAATATTTGGAGCAGGTTCCCGAAGGGCTGCAAGAGATTATCAACAAGGCTATGGCAAAAAATCCTAGCCAGCGCTATCAGACTGCTGCTGAATTGCGCAGAGATTTGTTGAATTTGCGGATGCAGCTAGACCCAGATCAGACCAATTTAGAGCTGCTGGCAGGCAGAGAAGCTGAGGCTGGCACAAAGGAAGCCTTTAGTAAAACAGATACTGTGGTTATGCAGCCTGTGCGCACCTCTACTGTAGACCCCGATTTAGCGGATACGCGTATTCTTCAGGGTAGACATACTGCGGCTCTGCCAGAGAAAAAGGAGCCGAGGCTAGAGGATGAAATTAAGAGTGCCCTGGATAAGCTAGGGAAAAAGCATGAGGAGGATAAGCAGGAAATGGCGGTTAGGCGTAGGATAAATTACACAAGATTGCTGCTGGCAATAACAGCTTTAGTAGTATTGATTTCTGTGGTTGCACGTTTTGCCCTAGGTGGCTCTAAGGAGGTAGTAGAGGTTCCCAATGTGGTAAATCTTTCTGCCATGGAAGCTAAGACTAAGCTAGAGGCCTTAAAGCTCAAGGTTGACCTAGAGGAAAAGTATGGTGATAAGGATACTAAGCCCGGTACGGTGCTGGAGCAGTCTGTCAAGGCAGGCGAAAAGCGCAAGGAGGGCAGCCTGATCATCTTGGAAGTATCTAAGGGTGCAGAAATTAAAGGCGTGCCTGATGTTAAGGATATGTCCCTGGTAAAGGCTACTTCTACCCTAGAGGGCTTAGGCTTTAAGGTTGGCAAGATTGAGCGCAAGTATGTCAAGGATGCCCGTATCGGCTCTGTAGTTGAGCAAAGTCCTAAGGCTGCCGAAAAGGCGCCCAAGGGTACCGAGGTTATGCTCGTGCTCTGTGAGGGTGATAAGCCCGTGCCTGAGCTGATTGGCAAAACTCAAACTGAGGCGAAGGCTCTGCTCAAGGCAGTAGGACTAGAGCTGGGCGAGGTGCGCGTGGTTAGTGATGCCAATGTTAAGCGTGATGTTATTCTGACCTGCAATCCCGATGCCGGCACTAAGCTGAGCAAGGGCGACAAGGTAGATATTACCGTTTCTGATGGTGGTCCTAGTTCTGGCGGCTATATTGATTTTGCTATTCCAGGCAATAAGCTTTGCAATGTTGAGATTTCTGTAAGAGATAGTAACGGTGTAAGAATTGTCTATGCCGGCAAGAAAAAGGGCGGTATTCGCATTCGCCAAAAGGTGGAAGCCCAAGGCAATGCTATGGCTATCCTGAAGGTGGATGGCAGAGTAGTTGAGGAGAAGCCTCTGTGAGCACATTAACTGGTAGAGTCTTAAAAAATTATAATGGCTACTATTATGTTGTTACGCCTACAAAGGAAGCCTATACCTGTAAGCTCAAGGGCAAGCTAAAGCAAAATCGCTTTTCTCTGGCGACTGGTGACATGGTCGAGTTTGAGCTGAATCCGAAGGCTGAGGGTGAGGGCATGATTCTAAAAATCATGCCTCGCAAGAACTTTTTAGTCCGGCCAACCATGGCTAATTTAGACCTGTTTGTGCTGACCATGGCCTGCGTGACACCGGACTTTTCACCTATCATTGCGGATAAGCTGCTGCTTTTAGCTGAGCAGGCAAAAATCCCTGTGGTAATGGTGCTGAACAAGATGGATCTTGCTAGTCCTGAGCAGGTTGAAGGAATAGCCTCTATCTATAGAAGGATAGGCTACGAGGTTTTTCCTATCGCAGCCAAGTCTAGTTTAGGTATTGAGCCCCTGCGAGAGCGGCTTAAGGGGAAAATTTGTGCCTTTGGCGGGCCTTCGGGCGTAGGCAAGTCTAGCACCATCAATGCTATTGACCCTACGGTCGAGCTGAGAACGGGCCAGGTGAGCGAAAAGATTGGCCGGGGCAAGCACACTACTCGTTTTGCCGAGCTCTTGCCCTTTGCCGGAGGCTATCTTGCCGACACTCCCGGCTTTGGCAACCTTTATTTAGAGGGCTTGGAGAAAGAGGCCGTGCCTCTATATTTTCGTGAGTTTGCAGAATTTGAGCATGGCTGTAAGTTTTGTCCCTGCAGTCATACGCATGAACCTATTTGTGGTGTTAAGGAAGCAGTGGCGAGCGGTGAGATTGCTGCCAGCCGTTATGAGTCCTATATTGATATACTTAGGGAGCTGAAAGAGCTCCAGGAAAGAGAGGGTAAAAGATTATGGTAAAAATTGCTCCTTCTATTTTATCTGCTGATTTTGCTGTTTTAGGTGAGGATATTAAAAAAATTGAAGCAGCTGGTGCTGATTGGGTACATATTGATGTTATGGACGGCGTGTTTGTACCTAACCTGACCTTTGGTGCTCCTGTCGTAAAAATGGTGCGCAAGGTTACGGATATGTTCTTTGACTGCCATCTGATGGTGGAGAATCCGGAAAAATATGTGGCTGACTTTAAAAAGGCTGGTGCAGACCAAATCTGCTTCCATATTGAGGCAACTAAGCACGCTCACCGCTGCGTACAGATGATTAAGGCTGAGGGAATGAAGGCTGGTATTGCTTTAAATCCTTCTACATCGCTAACGACTATCGAGGAAATGCTCCCCTATGTAGATATGATTCTCATTATGACTGTTAACCCTGGCTTCGGCGGGCAGTCCTTCATTGAGACTATGCTGCCGAAGATTAAGCGCCTGCGTCAGATGATTGATGAGGGTGGCTATAATGTAGAAATTCAAGTTGATGGTGGCGTTAACGACAAGACCTCTAAGCTTTGCAAGGAAGCAGGAGCAACTGTTCTTGTTGCTGGCTCCTATGTTTATGGCGCTGAGGATGTTAAGGCTGCTATTGCCAGCTTAAAGTAATAAATGATTTTGCAAGGTGATGCTCTCAGCTATTACCTGCAATAGGAGCAGATTGATGTCTTTATTTTCTAGAAATGATATTGAAAATATGCTGAAAAGCTCACATATTGGGCTTTGGAAGCTAGAGTGTGAAGAGGGCAAGCAGAAAAGGTTCTATGCTAATGATGTCATGGATGCCTTGCTCGGCATTGACCATGAGGTTACACCAGAGGAAAGAACGGAGTTTCATATAAGCAGAGTTCATCCTGATGATTTAGAGCTCTTTGGTAAGTATGCCGAGGCTCTGACCAAGGGCTATGCGGAGATTATTTATCGTTATATTCATCCCACTGAAGGAATACAGTTCGTGCGCTGCAGCGGCAGAATTGATACCTCGGTGAAGGAGTTTGTTTGTATCAAGGGTATGCATCAGGATATTACGCAAACCATCCATTTGGAAAATGAAAAGGTTGTAGAGCAGCGTATCCATGAGGCAGAATCCTTAGCTCAGGCAGCTAACCAATTAAAGGATGAATACATTGAAAGATATCTTGAAGAAAGAAGAGATAAGTTCCTCTATCTCTATCAATCTCAGCACGATATGATGACAAAGACTCTGCGTAAGGATGTTTTTCTAGAGCAGGCTAAGATTTATCTGCAAGAGGAAAAGCCCCAAAGAGTGGCCGTTATCTTTATCGATATAGATTTCTTCAAAGAGGTCAATGATGTTTTAGGTCATGTTATGGGTGATAAGGTTATTGCAGATATTGCAAGCATTATCCGTACCTCGGTAGCTAACAAGGATTTAATCTGTCGTTATGGCGGTGATGAATTCTGTGTGCTGATGAAGGAGATTCCTAAGGCAAAGCTGCTAGACAAGCTAGAGTTCCTGAACGGCAAGTTCCAACTGGATTATGGTAATGAGCGAGGCGAGCAGCACGTTACCTGCAGCATGGGTGCGGTGCATTATGATGCTTCCCAAGGACCGGTAGATATTGTTAAGCTGATTGAATGTGCCGATGTTTGTCTTTACAAGGTGAAGGGCAGCGGACGTAATCAATTCTGTGTTAGCGACTATGTGAAGCAGTAGCAGTAGAATAGAGTGGTGCTTTGCTAAAAAAGCATTGGTGCTCACTTCAGTTTTGCTGCAATCGTCCAGGCAGTTTAGTGTGTAAAAAGCAAGCAGCATATTAGCTAGGCTAAGCTGTTATGGCTATGGTTTAAAAGTAAAAACTAAAGCGCTCTGCTTTGAGATATGCCTATCTTGTGTGGGTATATGTCAAAGCAGAGCGCTTTTTGTGTCTCAAAGAGCTTCTAGGGCAGTTAAGCCTAGGATAGTAAATATGCGTAAAAATAAAAAAACCACACGCTCATGCGTATGGTTTCTTTGCTTGAATTCGGAAATTAGATTGCGCGGTTTACGTTGCCGGAACGCAGGCAGCGAGTGCAAACGTTCACGCGAGTAACTTGGCCATCAACAACAGCTCTAACTTGTTGGATGTTAGGTAACCAAGCACGTTTGGTATGTCTATTAGAGTGGCTGACGTTGTTACCAGCTAAAGTACCTTTGCCGCAGATTTCGCAGATTTTTGCCATGAGTGTCCACCTCCTTGAACGTAGTAGGCTATAAGGCGTATTACATCAATTTAACAAAAGTATGATACCACACTTAAAGGGAAAAAGCAAGCCTATTTTAGTGATTTTTCAACAAAAAATGTAATATGTTTTACAGGTTTAGGTAAAACTCTTTTTAGTGACTGTAACGCCAAAAGCACAGCTCCAATATAATTGCAGCTGGCTAAAAGGTTGGTGCTTGCTTAAGCTTATTCTGACAGTATTTAGTATAGAAAATAATTGGAGATAGCTAACCAAATATGATACAATATAAGAAATTACCATTAATGTAGCTGGCTTAGTTTTGGTCAGATGATTTTGAATAACTTTTATAAGATTGGCAGGGCAGTCTGCGTAAAGGGCGTTAAGAAGTTAGATTGGTTGCTTAACAGCTAGCAATGAATGGTTGCACTTTACTTGCAATCTTAATATTTTAAGACAGAAGCTTTTGCAAAAGGCATAGTAAAAGTATAGTTAAAGACAATAAAAGCGAAGAAGCTTTATTATTTTAGATAGAAGTATAGCTAGAGGTACGATTATGTGGTGGAATGAAGGTGTGAGCACCTTAAAGGGCGTGGGCCCCAAAAGGGCAGCTGCTCTGGGAGAGCTGGGCATAAGGACAATTGGTGAGCTGCTGGAATATTTCCCACGGCAGGGCAGCTACCTGGATTATTCACAGGTGCACACTATCGACGAGCTGGCTACAGATGGTAGCAAGCAGCTCTTTAAGGCTACAGTGTACCGCATTCGTAACGGGATGGGTGGTCATGGTAGGCGCTACACAGCAGTGACTGTGCGTGATGCTACAGGCTACGCTGACCTGTACTTTTTTATGAGCCAGCGCTATGCAGCCCAAAAGCTCAAGCCTGATATGCAGGTGCTAGTAGTAGGCCGTGTCAAGCAGGGCAGGGTGACAAAGGCTGTAGGCGAGGTAACGGTGCAGGTATTAGACGAGGCTGAGGAAGCTCAAAGCCTGGGTATCCTGCCTGTTTATGCTCTTACAGGCAGCCTGACCCAAAAGCAGCTGCGCACCTGGATGAAAACTGCTCTGGGTATGGCAGCAGGTAATTTACCCGAGAGCCTGCCACTGGATTTAGTGCAGCAGCTACAGCTGATGGAACGCTATGAGGCTGTGCGGACTATGCACTTTCCCCAGAGCTGGGAGGAGCTGCGCCGAGCTCAACACCGCTTTATTTTAGAGGAGCTCTTTGTACTCCAGTGTGGCCTTTTATACTATCGCAAGCATACTAGTGATGGACGAACTGGCTTTGCTCATGCGCAGGATGGCCCTAAGCTGAAGCAAATCAAAGAGCACCTGCCTTTTAAACTAACTGCTGCCCAGGAAAAGGCCTGGCAGGAAATAGCTCAGGATATGCAAAGGGAAAAGCCCATGCACCGAATTTTGCAGGGGGATGTAGGCAGCGGCAAGACAGTTATTAGCGCGCTGGCCTTAGCTAAGGCTGCAGAAAATGGCTATCAGGGCTGTCTGATGGCCCCTACAGAAATTTTAGCGCAGCAGCATTATGCTACGCTGCAGGAATATTTAGCTCCCTTCGGGCTGCGGATAGGGCTCTTAACTGGCGGTATGCGCAAAAAAGCACGCCAGGACTTGCTTTTAAACCTGCAGCTAGGCTTAATAGATATTTTAATAGGTACACACGCTCTCCTGCAGGAGGATGTATGCTTTAAAAAGCTTTCCTTGGCAATTACGGACGAGCAGCACCGCTTCGGTGTAGAGCAAAGGGCGAAGCTTGCTAATAAGTCGCAGCAGGCCCCTGATGTGCTGGTTATGACGGCTACTCCTATCCCCAGAACCCTGGCACTGACGGTGTATGGTGATTTGGATGTTTCCATTATGAAGGGACGTCCTCCTGGTCGCAAGCCCGTGCAAACCCTTTGCTATGGACAGAATATGCGCTCGCAGGTATATGCTGGTGTCGTGCGACAGGTTAAGGCAGGACGGCAGGTTTATGTAGTCTGTCCCTTGATTGAAGAAAATGATAAGGTTGATGCTCACAGTGCTGAGCAGGTTTATCAGGAGCTTATAGAGGGCTATTTAAAGGATATTCCTAGCGCCCTGCTGCATGGCAAGCAAAGACCAGCAGAAAAGGATGCTCTAATGCAAGCCTTTACGCAGGGCGAGCTTAAGGTACTAGTAAGCACCACTGTTATTGAGGTTGGCGTGAATGTGCCTAATGCTACGCTCATGGTTATCGAAAACGCTGAACGCTTTGGCCTGGCCCAGCTACACCAGCTGCGTGGTCGCGTTGGCCGTGGCTCAGAGCAGTCCTATTGTGTACTTCTAGCGGGTAATGATAGCCCGGAGGTTATGGAGCGTTTGCAGGTGCTGCGCGATAGTGACGATGGCTTTTATCTGGCGGAAAAGGATTTGGAGCTGCGTGGCTCTGGTCAGCTCTTTGGACTTAGGCAGCATGGCTTGCCAGACTTGCGCCTAGCCAACATTTTGCGTGATACAGAAACTCTGGTTGAGGCCCGTAGGCTGGCCCAGCTTTATGTGGATAGATGGAGCGAGGAAGAAATGCGGCACTTAGTAGAGCTGCAGTTTGGGGACCGCTTCAGCATGATTTTTAATACTTAAGGAGAGAAAATGGATAAGGATATTGCAGGTTTAAGTGAACAGGAGGCCTTTGCCTGGTACAAGGAGGCAGCGGCTAAAAACGACCCTGAGGGGCAATTCTGCGTTGGCTGGTGCTATTTTATGGGTCAGGGGGTTGCCGAGGATAATGCCGAGGCTTTTAAGTGGTTCAGCAAGGCTGCTGCACAGCATTATGATGCTGCTGCTCATATGCTGGGTATTTGCTATGAGGGCGGCTTTGGTGTAGACAGGGATATGATGAAGGCTGCTAAGTGGTTCGGACAAGCAGCACGTTTAGGCAATCCTAGTGCCCAATACCGCATGGGCAAGTGCTATGATGAGGGGCAGGGCGTGCTTATGGATCACGAAAAGGCTTATCAATGCTACTGTGAGTCTGCTGCGCACGGCAGTGTGCAGGGCTTGACAGAGGTGGGTATTTGTCTTGCCACAGGCAAGGGCGTAGAAAAAAATCCTGAGCTAGCCTTTCAGTGCTTCCAAAAGGCCAGTGAACCCCAGAACTATCCGGGTGCTCTGCTGAATTTGGCTCAATGCTATGAGCTAGGCTTTGGTACAGCCAAGAATCTGAAGGAAGCTAAACGCCTGCAGAAAATTGCAGCCGAGGTAGCAGAGGCCTTGGAAAATGCTTAAAATCTTGCTCTAAACGGTAGATTTTATTGCCAAAGCAAGATATTTGTGCTAAAATGAAGGGCGTTAAGAGCTATTTCCTTAACTGATTTCATATTGGTTTTTATAATCGTATTAGCTCATAAGAGGGGGAAAAGAATGGGTGCTTTTTTCGGTGTTGCTTCTAAAAGAGAATGTGCTTTAGATATTTTCTTTGGTGTAGACTATCATTCTCATTTAGGTACTAAAACTGGCGGTATGCTGATTCATGATGCAAAGGATGGCTTTCAACGCCAAATTCATCATATTGAAAATACTCCGTTCCGTACAAAGTTTGAAGACGATTTAACAGATTTTCACGGCTGCAGTGGTATCGGCTGCATTAGCGATACAGACCCTCAGCCGCTTTTAGTGCGCTCTCATTTAGGCGTATACGGTATTATTACTGTAGGCATTATCAACAATGCTGAGGACTTAATTGCCGATTATTTTAGAGACCACCATCATCAATTTATGTCCATGAGCAATGGCAAGGTTAATATTACGGAGCTGGTGGCTGCTCTTATTAATGAAAAGAATGACATTGTGGAGGGTATCCGCAATGCTCAAAATAGAATTCAGGGCTCTATGACAATTTTGCTGTTGACCTCTAACGGCGAGATTATTGCTGCTCGTGACAAGGTTGGTCGTCTGCCTATCTTGGTTGGCAAGAATGACGAGGGCCATTGCGTATCCTTTGAAAGCTTTGCTTATCACAAGGTTGGCTATGAGGATGCTTATGAATTAGGACCTGGCGAAATCATGCGTATTACCGCCGAGAAGCTAGAGCAAATGGCTCCTCCTGGCGACAAGCTGCGTATCTGTGCCTTCCTGTGGTCCTACTACGGCTATCCCAACTCTCGCTATGAGGGCAAGAATGTTGAGGTCATGCGTGTAGAAAACGGCAAGATTATGGCTCGTGATGAGGAAGCTAATGGTGGCGTGCCTGAGCTGGATTATGTTGCTGGCGTGCCCGATTCTGGCGTTCCCCATGCTATTGGCTATGCAACTCAAAGTGGGGTAGAGTTCGCTCGTCCCTTTGTTAAATATACTCCGACCTGGCCTCGCTCCTTTATGCCCTCTAATCAGGCTGTGCGCAATCAGGTTGCGAAAATGAAGCAAATTCCTGTGCCCGAATTAATTGACGGCAAGAAGCTGCTCTTCGTGGATGACTCCATTGTGCGCGGCACTCAATTAAGAGAAACCGTTGAATTCCTCTACAGCGCTGGCGCTAAGGAGGTACATATGCGCTCTGCTTGTCCTCCGCTGATGTATGGCTGTAAATATTTGAATTTCTCTAGCAGTAAATCCGAAAATGAGCTTTTGGCTCGTCGCATTGTGCAGGAGCTGGAGGGTGAAGAGGGCTTGAAGCATTTAGATGAATATGCTGATTGTCATACCGAGCGTGGCAAGTGTATGCTTAAGTGCATTTGCGAAAAGTTTGGCTTTGATTCCTTGGGCTTCCAATCTCTGGATGGTCTTTTAGAGGCTATTGGCATGGATAAGGACAAGGTTTGCACCTACTGCTGGTCTGGCAAGGAATAAGTCTAATATTGTAACTACACATATTATTGAGAACCTCGTGGCTTTGGGCTGCGAGGTTTTTCTATGTCGAGGTTACGCTTAGAATGTGCATATTTCTAATGCTAAGCCCTTGAGAATATGTTATAATAATATGTTATAGGGATACAAACTACTGCACTTATAGGAGGTGTAGCTTTATGAAATATTTAGGTTTAACACAAGAAGAAATTACAGCTAGCCGTGAGCAACACGGCAGTAATGCTCTGACAGAGCTGGAAAAGGAGCCCTTATGGAAAAAGTTTCTCCACGGCTTTCAGGACCCTATGATTATGATTTTACTGGTGGCCCTTGCCATTCAGATGGGGCTGTTCTTTTTAAAGCAGGCAGAATGGTATGAGCCCTTCGGTGTGTTTATGGCGATTCTCATTGCTAATGGCGTGGCAGCTATCAGCGAAAGCAAGCAGGAGGGCAAGGCCCTTGCGCTTAAGGCAGAGGAATTGGCCAAGGAAATGGTGAAGGTTGTCCGCGAGGGCAGTCTGCAGCAGGTACACATTAACGAGCTGGTTGTGGGTGATGTGGTTTTTCTGCAGCCAGGCGACAAAATTCCCGTGGATGGCGAGGTGCTAGAGGGCGAGTTTAAGGTGGACCAGGCTACGCTCAACGGCGAGACGGAGGAAGCAGACAAGCTACCTAATCCCGGCAAGCTAACTTACGATATTAAGGATTTGCTGAATACCTTCTATATGTATCGTGGCACCGTTATTTGCAGTGGCGAGGGCTATTTAGAGGCAAAGACCGTAGGAGACAAAACTCTCTTTGGTGAGCTGGCTTTAGAGGTGCAGGAGGATACGCGTAAAACTCCGCTGCAGATTAAGCTGGGCAAATTAGCGGATCAGATTTCTGCCTTCGGTTATTTTGGTGCCGTCCTCATTGTGTTGAGTATTCTGGCTAAAACTATGCTGGTAGGACCTGTGCCGCAAGGCATCTGGGCTTGGGTACGCCTGATAGTTGATGCCATTACTGTGGCTGTAACGGTTATTGTCTGCGCTGTGCCTGAAGGCCTGCCTATGCTGACCTCTATTTTGATGTCCCTGCAAAGCTTTAAGATGGCGAAGGATAATGTGCTGGTTCGCAAGATTAAGGGCCTGGAAACTGCTGGCAGCTTAAGTATTCTTTTTAGTGATAAAACTGGCACTATTACAGAGGGTCGGCTTTCTGTCGTAGAGCTGGCTACAGGTAATGTGAAGCTCTTTTCTAAGCTGGACACTATCAATGCTAAGCTGAAAGCAGATATTTTGACGGGTATGGGCTCTAATAACAGCGCTACTGCCTCCCACGGCGAAATTATCGGCGGCAATAGCACGGACAGAGCACTGCTGGACTTTATCGTCAAAAATATGAGCGGCTCCTATACTAAGGAAGAGCTGTATTCCTTTGATCCCTTCAACTCTACGAAAAAATGCTCTAGCATTGTTTTGGCAAGACCTGAGGGCAAGGTGACATTTATTAAGGGTGCTCCGGAAATTCTTTTAGAGCATTGCTCACACTATTTAGACGAAAATGGTCGGGAGAAGGAGCTGATAGAGCGGGGCTTTTTCATGGCCTATTTAGATGCTCAGGCTAGTCGCTCTATGCGCCTTATCGCTGTAGCAAAGGCTCAGGGTGAGAATCCCGCTGAGGGCTGGACGTTAGTGTGCGTAGCAAGTATTCGCGACAATGTGCGCCCTGAGGCTGCTCTGGCGATTAAAGAGGTGCAAAAGGCTGGTATTCAGGTGG
The DNA here is from genome assembly GCA_016302525.1 of Phascolarctobacterium sp. Taxonomy (GTDB): domain Bacteria; phylum Bacillota; class Negativicutes; order Acidaminococcales; family Acidaminococcaceae; genus Phascolarctobacterium_A. Next base: position 15,205 of record JAEDNJ010000007.1, read on the forward strand.
TCATGGTAACCGGTGACCGCAAGGAAACTGCAGCCGCTATTGCCTACGAGGCGGGGCTGATTCAGTCGAGAGATAATGTTGTGCTCACCTCTCAGGAGATGGCTGAGCTCAGTGATGACGAGCTTAAGGCTGCCTTGCCCAAGCTGAGCGTTGTGGCAAGAGCCCTGCCCACGGACAAGAGCCGCCTGGTGCGTTTGGCGCAGGAGCTGAACCTCGTAGTGGGGATGACTGGTGATGGTGTCAACGATTCTCCTGCCTTGAAAAAGGCTGATGTGGGCTTTGCTATGGGCAGTGGCACTGAGGTAGCTAAAGAAGCTGGTGACATTACCATTTTAGACGACAATTTTTCCTCGATTGCCAAGGCTATTTTATATGGTCGCACCATGTTTAAGAGCATTCGTAAATTCTTAATTTTCCAGTTGACCGTAAATGTTGCAGCTGTACTTACCTGCTTTATTGGCCCCTTGCTGGGTGAGAATATTGTGCTCACGGTAATTCAGCTGCTCTTGATTAATTTAGCTATGGATACTCTGGCAGCAATGGCCTTTGGCTCTGAGCCGGCGCTAAAAGAGTTTATGCGCGATAGACCAATTCCCAGAGATGCGAATATCATTACCAGAAATATGTATGGACAGGTTCTGTGTGGATCCTTATACATTACTGCTATTTGCCTGGCTATTCTCTTCTTTGAGCCCGTGCGCAGTCTCTTTGGGGCAGTGGACACAACCTATCTAAAATCTGCTCTCTTTGCTACCTTTATGATGGCCATTACCTTTAACGGCTTTAATGCCCGTACTGAACATCTTAATGTGCTTTGCAATTTGGGTCTGAATCCCCAGTTCATTATGGTGATGGGCACTATTCTTGTCACACAATTTGTCTTTGTCACCTTCGGTGGCGAGGTGCTCAGCGTTGAGCCGTTGGCAGCTCAGCATTGGCTTATGTGTGCAGCCTTTGCTGTGATGGTCATTCCTTTAGATATGCTGCGTAAGCTGGTAACGAAATAAACGAGGTGTCCTTATGAATATTACGAAAAGCAAATACTATCCCTGGCTCATTACCTTTATTGTTTGGTTTATTTCCTTTACCATTTTAGGTATGCCGGGAAAATTCATGCCCTATGTCGCAGTGGCCTATGCCTATGTCTACTGTATCTGGGCCCTGCAAAAGCAGGATTTGGGTCGCTGGCACCGTTGGTTTCTCTTTGGCTGGATGATTTGGATAGCCGTTTTATTTGTGGGTACAATAATGTAGTGTGTTTTAATGGTCGTATCGTCGTAAAAGGAGACAAGCCATGCAGACCAATTTGACAGTATATACAGTGCCCTTAGGGGCGACTATGCGAGAGAGCTTTTGTCAAGAGCTGAAAGCCCTGGACTACGGGAAGGGTGTTTTGCTTTTGCCCACCGGTCTTTTGCAAAAGCGGGTAAAAGAGAGCTTTAATATTGCTGTGAGCGGCTTTGATACTCTTGCCAATAAAATTTTAAACTTAAACGGCTATGCTTATCTTGAAGAAATAAACTATCGCAGTCAACAGCTCGTGGTGCAGGAGGTTCTTGCTTATTATTCCGAGCAGGGGCAGTTTAGCTATTTGGCTAGTCTCAAGGATAAAAAGGGCTTTGTTAAGCATATGACTGCGCTTATCAGCCAGCTGAGCCGTAGTGGCGCTACTGCTGAGGAAATTAGCTCTGCTCTTACAAGCTGGGGGAGAGCTGGCAGCTTGGGCAGCAAGGATAGAGAGGTGGCCCTTGTTTATCAAGGCTATCGCAATCTGTTGAAGGCTCAATCTCGCTTTGACCTAGAGGGAAAATATCGTCTGGCCCTGAAAATACTACGCGAGCAGAAAAAGCCGCGCTTGCCCTGGCAGGTAGTTTATCTAAGCGATTTTGCAACCCTGGATGCTCTGCAGCTAGAGCTGTTATTGGCCTTGGCTAAGCATTGTGAGGTAAAGGTGGGCCTGTGCTACGAAAAGGGCAGGTCCTATTCGCAAATTAGCCAAACCACGCTAGAAGCTCTGGAAAAAACTGTGCAAGCTCAGTCTGCTGCTGGCTCTGCGCCTTTGAGGGCTCCTGCTCTAGAGCATATCAGCGCTCTGCTTGGTGCACAGGGACTGCATAAAATTGCTAGGGATAGCAGCATAGTTGTGCGTGAATATAAGCACCAGCTGGCCGAAATTAAGGGTGTTTTAACAGAAATAAAAGCAGAGCTCTTAGCCGGAGCTAAGCTAGAGGACTACGCTGTGGCTGTGTATGACCTCAATAATTATAAGGGACTGCGCTTAATTGCAGATGCTTATGGTATTCCCCTGACATTGCCCAAAAAAGAGCAGCTTTTAGTACAGCCTCTGACAGAATTTTTATTGCAACTCCTGGCTGCCGTGCCTGATAATAGGCAGGGTGTAGAGTCTTACTTTGCCCTTTTGGGTAGCAGCATAGGTAAGCTGTTCTTTGGTATATCTTTAGAGGGAATGGCTAAGCTTAAAGAAAAGGTTTTCTTTAAGCAACGCTCGTCTGTACAGGCTGCTGTAGCTGCTGAGCTAGAAGGGCAGGAAAAGCCTGCCTTTTTGGAGAAAATAGATGACTTTCTTGCTCATTGCCAGCAGAGGGATACTATAACTGGTTTTGTAGAAATACTTACAAATTTTGTCACCGAGCTGTCTCTCGCCAAGGAACTGGGTCGTTTATATAAGGAAGAAAAAATAGGGCTCACGGGTCTGCAGAGTATTTTGAGCACTGAAAGACTGCTTTTAGATAGCTTAAGCAGCCTACAAGAGGACTATGAAAAATGTGGGCTGGCTGGGGATAGCCACAGCCTGCAGGACTTTATCTCTGCCTGGCAGGAGGGTCTAGCAGAGCAAAGCCTGACCCTATCAATAGGGCGCAAGGATGGCCTTTTGGTTACGAACGCTGTGCAGCTGCAGGGAGCTATCTTTAAAAGGGTTTATCTCCTAGGCCTAAGAGAGGGCGAATTCCCGGCTGGCAATAGAGAAAATTGGCTTTACAACGATAAGGAGCGGGGCGAGCTGCAGGCCATGGGCATAGAGCTGCCCAACACCTTCAATGCCTATGCAGCAGATTATTGCCTCTTTGCAGGGGCTGCGGCAGCAGCTACAGAAAGGCTGGTGCTGAGCTATTATAAGGATGATGAGGGCGAGGAATCTCCTTATCTTGATGAGGTGCAAAAGCTCTTTTTAGATTTAGAGGTAGATGTAATAGAAGCGAAGGCTCCTGCCAGCAGAGCTGAGGCCATTGAATCCAGCTCTAGCTGTGACAGAGAGTGGCTAGAGCAGCAGGTGGGCCAGCTAAGCCTAAAGGCTGCTAGCATAGATGTAAATCGCAACGGAAAATTTAACGGTACTTTAGAGGAACAGGCGCTCCTAGATAGCTTAGAGGAACAGGGAAGGGCGGGCTTTAGTGCTTCTAGCCTTGGCAGCTATGTTGACTGTCCCTTTAAGTATTTAGGTATGCGGCTCTGGAAGCAGCAGGATAGGGGAGAAAAATCTGAACAGCTGGATGGCGGCACTCGTGGTAGTCTTTTCCACGATACGGCTGCAGCCTATGTGAAGACCTATCTTAAAAATAAGCCTCCTAAGGATATGGAGCTTTTATGGACAAGGCTCATGGCTATTTATCAGGAAAAAGTGGCTCAGTACGAGGCCGAGGGCAAAATCCTTGCTAATGAGTTTTGGTCTGTGGAGTCTAAGGAGCTTGAAAGGTTATTAGGCTGGTGGCTGCGCTATGAGGTAGCCGAGCAGGAGCAATGGGATGATTTTTGCCCTGTAGCCTTGGAAAGAGGCTTCGGCTCTCAAGGTCTGCCAGTACGCCTTGAAACTGTCGCTGGGCAGCCTGTTTATCTCATTGGTCGTGTGGATAGAATAGATGCCGATAGCAGCTGTGCCTTCATCACAGATTACAAGTCTGGCAATGCTCCAGGCAATAACGATTTTGTAGCTGGCAAGGATTTACAAATGGCCTTTTATCTTTTGGCAGCAGAAAAGCTGTGCCCTGACAAGGAAATCTTAGGCGGAAATTATTTGAGCTTGAAGGAAAAGAAGCGTCTGTCTGGTGTAGCCTGGAAGGATACTGGAAATGCTAAGATTAAGACCGCTGGCACGAAGAAAAATCCTACCTATGCAAGCTGGGACGAGGTAAAGGCTGCCTGTGAGGCTATGGTCATCAAGCCGGCAACAGAGCTGTATAAGGGTAAATTTCAGGTTGAACCTAGGGATGAGAAGGTTTGTAGGTTTTGTCCCTTAAAGGATGTTTGTCGTTTGCAGATTTTGCAGCAGAGTGTGCAATGGAAGGAGAGTAACCAGAATGGCGAAGCAACAGCCAACTGCTCAACAGCAGGAGATAATTAATTCAATAGATAGTAATGTGGCTGTTTCTGCTGGTGCCGGTAGCGGCAAAACTCAGGTGCTGATTGGTCGCTTTATGCATATTCTGGAAACTAGCCTGCAGCAGGGGCTTGCGGCTCAGGGCAGGTATCCTTTTAATGTAGATCAGCTAGTTGCTATCACCTTTACGAAAAAGGCGGCGGCAGAAATGCGTTCTCGTTTACGCCGCGAGCTAAATGCGAAGCTAGAGGCTTTGGAAGCGGATATGGCAGCAGGCAGTATTGATTCTCTGCGAGGTCAGGTTTACGGAGATTTTTGGCGTACTCAGCTACAACGCTTGCCGCGCACCCATATTTGCACTATTCATAGCCTGTGCAGCTATATTTTGCGCGAAAACCCCCTAGAGGCTAATCTTGACCCTCAATTTATAGTAGCTGAGGAATATGAGGGGAAAATCTTCGTGCAGGCTTGCCTAGAGAGCTTTGTGCGCCGAGCCCTGCGCAACGACAATGAGCATGTAACTGCTCTGGCCCAGTATTATGGGTTAAAGAAATTTTTTAATCAGTTGCAGCTAATCCTGCCTAAATTGCAGGAAATAATGGCGGCTGGAGATTTGCAGCAGCCTTATAGAGATAATCTTGCCAGCATAGAGC
>JAEDNJ010000008.1 GCA_016302525.1 Phascolarctobacterium sp.
TGCACAACGGCAGCACAGAGTAGGATGTTCAGCGTCCTTGCCAACTTCGTCACTGTAAATCCAGCAGCGCTCGCATTTTTGACCTTCTGCGGCCTTAACAACAACCTTCAGGTCTTCTAAGCCAGTTGCCTCGCCCTCAGCATTGTCTTCCAGGATTACAGCTTGAGAAACAATTAACAGATTAGCTAATTCAGCTTCAACAGCCTTCAAAGCAGCCAGAGTTTCACCAGTTGCGTGCAGCTCAACCTTAGCATCTAAGGAGTGGCCGATGGTCTTGTTGCGGCGTGCAACCTCCAGAACCTTGGTGATTTCACCGCGGATAGCAATGAACTTATCCCATTTAGCTTCCAGAGCTTCGTCCAGGTATTCTTCCTTAACCTTAGGCCAGGGCAGCATTTGCACAGATTCAGCAGCGCCAGCAGGCTTCTTCATGAACTGCCATACCTCTTCCATGGTAAAGGTCAGAACAGGAGCCAGCATTACTACTAGGTCGTTAAGGATTTCGTACATAGCAGTTTGCGCACTGCGACGAGCCTTGCTGTCTGCCTTGGAAGCATACAGGCGATCCTTGAGAATATCCAGATAGTAGCTGGACAGCTCAACGGTGCAGAAGTTATGAATTGCATGATAGAGCACATGGAAGTCATAGCTTTCATAAGCAGTCTCAACCTCTTTCTTAAGGTTTTGCAGGCTCATTAAAGCCCAACGATCCAGCTCGTGCATTTCTGCAAAGGGAACAGCCTGAGTTTCATAATCAAAGTCTACAGTGTTGCTCAGGATGTAGCGCATGGTGTTACGAATCTTGCGGTATACCTCAGAGAGCTGCTTCAAAATCTTGGGAGAGATACGGATATCAGCCTTATAGTCGGAGGAAGAAACCCACAGACGGATGATATCAGCGCCATATTGTTTAATAATATCCTGCGGAGCAATAACATTGCCCACAGATTTAGACATCTTGCGGCCATCACCATCAACAACATAGCCGTGAGTCAGTACAGATTCATAAGGAGCCTTGCCAGTTACAGCAACAGAGGTCAGGATAGAGGATTGGAACCAGCCACGATGTTGGTCACTGCCCTCTAAATACATAGCAACGGGCCAGCTCAGCTCAGGGCGTTGCTTAGCTACTGCCATGTGAGAGGAGCCAGAGTCAAACCAAACGTCCATGATATCGGTTTCTTTAGTGAAGTGCTCACCACCGCATTTAGCGCATTTATAGCCAGCAGGCAGCAGCTCCTCTGCACTACGAGCCCACCAAGCATCGCTGCCCTCTTGCGCGAAGATGTTAGCAACGCTTTCGATAGTAGCATCATCAATAGCATGCTCGCCGCAGCTATCGCAATAGAATACAGGAATAGGTACGCCCCAAACGCGTTGACGGCTAATGCACCAATCGTGGCGGTCGGTTACCATGTTATGAATACGTTGTTGACCCCAGGAGGGAATCCATTTTACATCCTCATCAATTGCCTTTAAGGTTGCATCACGGAAGCCATCAACAGAAGCAAACCATTGTGCGGTAGCACGGAAGATGATGGGGTTCTTGCAGCGCCAGCAGTGAGCGTATTGGTGCTTAATGTTTTCCTTGCCCAGCAGCATATTAATGCTTGCCAAATACTTCAGCACCGGAATATTAGCATCAAAGACGAACATTCCCTTAAAGATTTCGCCAGCCTCAGCAGTCAGACAGCCCTTTTCATCAACGGGGCACAGAATCGGCAGCTTATAGCGCAGACCAGTTTCAAAGTCGACATCACCGTGACCAGGAGCGGTATGTACGCAGCCAGTACCAGCTTCCAGAGTTACATAGTCTGCTAAGCAAACTAAGGAACGACGATGGTTATAGAACTCAAAGGGATGCTCACATTCAGCATATTCCATATCCTTGCCTAAGGTAGTGCCATAAATTTCGCCAAACTCCTTGTGGCAGCGTTTAGCTACATCACCCAGCAGCTCCTTAGCCATGAAGAGAACCTCGCCCTCGCACTCAACCCAAGCATATTCCAGATTGGGATTTAAAGTTACAGCGATATTGGCAGGCATGGTCCAAGGGGTGGTCGTCCAAATAACCATATAAGCCTTCTTACCTTGGCAAGCAGCAGGCATTTGTCCGTTGTCTTTAACAATGGGCATCTTTACAAAAATAGTAGGAGTTTTTTGCTCAGCGTACTCAATTTCTGCTTCAGCTAAAGCAGTCTCGCAGCTGGGGCACCAGTAAACGGTTTTCTTGCCCTTGTAGATATAGCCTTTTTTAGCCATAGTGCCAAAGACACGGATTTGCTCAGCCTCGAAGGAATGATGTAAGGTGATGTAGGGATGTTCCCAATCGCCCAGTACACCTAAGCGTTTGAAGCCTTCGCGTTGTACATCCACCCATTGCAGAGCAAACTCATGGCATTTTTTGCGCAGAGTGAGAGGATCCAGCTCAGCACGATTTAAGCCCAGCTCCTTAATAGCTGCGTGCTCAATAGGCATACCGTGAGTATCCCAGCCAGGTACATAGGGAGTATCAAAGCCTTGAGCATATTTATATTTCATAATGATATCTTTTAAAATCTTATTCAGCGCATGGCCCATGTGGATTTTGCCATTAGCATAGGGAGGGCCATCATGCAGCACCCATTTGGGAGCGCCTGCATGTAAAGCTTGCTTTTTCCAATAAATATCGTTATCTTCCCAGAATTTTTGGAACTCAGGCTCACGCTGCGGCAGATTTGCACGCATGGGGAACTCTGTTTCCGGCAGATTTAATGTCTTGCTGTAATCCAATTCCTTTACCTCCATAATTCGGCCCAGACACTTTTTTCAAAGCTGGGCAATAAAAAATCTCGTCCTCATGTTGAAGGACGAGATAACATTTACAAATGTACCCGTGGTACCACCCTCATGACAGCAGAGCTGCCACTCGTTACAGCTTTATCGGGCTTACCCGTACTCCACTACTAGCTTCGCAGAGCCCGCTCCCAAGTGATTTTCCCCAGCTTCCCTTCGATCGGCTTGCACCTAACCCGACTCTCTTAGCCCGTTTCACAGGGTACTCTCTTGTTCCTCGCGTTATCAATGTAACAAATATAACAGTGCTATTATACGCCAACCTGCTTATAATAGTCAAGCAAAATTTACTTTTTCTCCTTAAGGCTTTCCAGCAAATCGGCCATAAAGGCACGCGGCATAAAGAAGCTTTGACCACCGGGATTAATAACAAGGCCAGTAATCTCCGGATTCTCCAAGACAAGCTGCATCAAAGCCCACAGAGGCCAGGCCAGGAAATTCTTATAGGGCAGCTTATGTGCCTCCTCCTCCGAGGTAAAGGCGGCATAAGCCTCCTCCTTGTTGGAATTCGTAATGCTGTAAATGCTTAGCTCCTTAACCTTGTCCTCAGGAGTGATAATATTTTTCCCCTTAGGCATATCCTTAGCGTTAATCGGTGTCAGCAGCACCGTATTATCGCTAATATTCAGCACAATAGCTCGCACCAGCATAGCAAAGCGCTCCTGGCTCTGCTCCTGCATATAGGCAGCAATACAAATTTCCAAAATAGCTCTGGAATCCAGCTGCGGCGTGCCGTCATTACAGCCACAGGGACAGCCTGTAAAATGCTGATTCTTAATTAATTTTTTAGCTCTATACATATTTCTCCTTAGTAAGCTAATTGTAGACATAGCAAAGCTCGGCTCGATAAAGCTATCTACGCACGAGCTTTTTGCCACTCGGCTATACTTTTTATTCGTTCATACGGCCGTACTTAAAATCAAAAATACCAAAGCCACGGCTATTTTTTAGATGGCTCACATCATTAAGGCGATAAATGCAGTGCTCATGCCATTTATTAACTCCCAATATAGTAACACTGGCAGGGCTAATATCCACAGAAAAGTTTTTCGCCACAACCTCCTCCATCGTCATTCCCAGCCAGGCGAAGAGAATATTCTGCACCGTACCCTTATGCGCAACAATCAAAAGATTTTCCTTATCCCAGTCAGCACAGGCCTTTAGTCCCTCTACATTGCGGAGATAAAACTCGTTACGAGTTTCTCCCCCAGGATAATTGCGATGATGTATGTCTGACTCTGACTGACTTGGTAGGTACAGCTTTTTAGCCTCCTCCTCCAAAATGCCAGCAGCCTCGCCATTATTCTTTTCCCGCAGGAACTCGCAATATTCTATTGTGCCAGTAAACTGCAAGGCTTTGGCAATAATCTGCGCCGATTTAGCAGCGCGCTTTAAATCGCTGGCTAGTATTCTCAAGGGCACTTTGCGCCCTTCAAAATCCTCTGCCAGCCTTGCTGCAGCCGCCTCCAGCTGAGCCTCACCCTTGGGAGTTAGCTCGGAATCTGTCCAGCCACCAGTTAGCTTGAGCGTGTGATGAGTAGCCTCACCATGGCGTACTAATATTATCATCCTAAGAAAACCTGCCTCCTTGGCAATAAGAATTTATTAAGCTACAGAACATTTTCAGTCACTACTCCTCAGGTGTTAGAGGGGTCCTCAAAATTTTGTACCATTTCCATTTGGGATTTCAGCAAATTCAGCATTTGCTTACGGTGTACCGCTGTCTTTTGCACAGCGTTTTCATAAGCGGTGTTAGCAATAGTAGCCCTGGACTCAGCCTCATAAACCATGCGATTGCACTTATCCTCGGCCTCACTCACCAGCTTACGCGCGGTCTCCTTAGCCTCATTGAGCATTTCGTTATACTTTTGGGTTGCTTCCAGATTTAATCTGTTTACCTCATTACGAGTTTTTTCCAGCAGGGCATTGGCCTCAATATTAGCAGAATCTACTCTCTTCTTGCAGAGGTCGTCAATATTCAAGCGGTGCTTTTCTGTTTCCACCTCTACGCTTTGACGCAGCTTATCTGCATACATTCTCGCCTCAGTACGCATATTATTGGTCTCAGTTTCAGCAGCATGCAGCAGATTTTCGGTATTAACCTTGGTCTTGTTATACATATCCTCGGCTGCTGCCATAGCCTCATCATGAAGCTTTTTAGCCTTATCCTTGGCCTCAGCAAGCAGCTGCTCGCACTTTGCCTGCGCCTCCTGCTCAAGCAGGGCAGCCTTCTTTTCACTGGCAGCCTTCACCTCATCAGCGGCCTCCTGGGCTACCTGCAGACTGCTTTGCATGGTAGACTCCATTTGCTGATAATATTCCAGCTTAGAGCTAACACGCTCAACAGTTTCCTTTAATTCCAGATAATCGTTATAGAGATACTCATATTCCTTGCGAATCTCTGCTAAGGCCTTGTTAACCTCGTCCTTATTGTAGCCACCAAACATGGTGTTAGTAAATGTTTTCTTGGCAATATCTTCGGGAGTAAACATCTTTTTCTCCTTATCTTCCTATATATACCTTTTGAGGGTCACGCTAATGCGCCCCTTCTTTGTTGTACCCTTAACCTCGGCCACCTCAACTCTGCCACGACCACGGAAGGAAATAATATCTCCCTCCACTACACTCTGAGCAGCCTTCTTGGCTTCCTTCCAGTTCAGCTTGACATTCAGGCTCTTGATTTCCTCCGCCATATGGCTGCGAGAAACACCATAGCCAGCAGCTGCCACTGCATCCAGGCGCAGGTCTGCTACCGTAGCATTAATGATTTTAACCTTCTCTTCCTTTTGCAACAGCTCTTCAACGGCTATTTCCTTTAGCTCAACAGGAGCGCTGCCAATGGAAAGCAGGTTACTTTTTAGGTAGTTCACTAATTCTTTTTCAACGACGAATTGACAGCCCTCTGGCACAAAGACAATATCGCCTAAGGCTTCTCGCTTCAAGCCAGTGCCCATAAAGGCCCCCAGCACATCCCTATGCGACAAATCATAGTAACGCTTGTCCCAGGTCGCTAAAAAATAAGCCATACCAAAATCTGGCTGTCCATAAAAATCCTCAGCAATAAAGGCTGCCTTGACCCTTTCCGCATGGTTAAAGCCGCCATTTGCTTCTATTTTCACGCTATCATAATTGGCAGCAATAATCTCTGCCACATTATAAGCGTGTGGGTCCAAAAATTCGCTGACCTTAAACCTGCGTGTCTTATGGGCCGCCTCTGCTAAATCCAAAAGCTTAGCAGCTAGCTGCTCATCACCACCAGCCTTAAAATAGCGCAATATTTTTTCTCTATCTGCCATAAAATTTAACCCTGTAACTCCTTACTACGCGCCAAAACCGCCTGCACTGCATCATAAAAAGCACCACGCACCCCATGATTCTCCAGAGCGTGGATACCGGCGATAGTCGTACCACCAGGAGAGGTTACCTGATCGCGCAGCACCGCAGGATGCTCGCCTGATTCAATGCAAAGCTTGCCGCTGCCAGCCAAGGTTTGCGCTGCCAGCTTAATTGCCAGCTTGCGAGGCAGGCCAGCACGCACACCAGCATCAGCCAAGGCATCTATAATCACGAAGGCATAGCCAGGACCACAGCCAGAGATAGCAGTAATAGCCTCAATTTGGCTTTCTGCAACCAAGGCTACCTCACCACAGCAGCCGAAAATAGCCTCTGCTGTAGCCTGCATAGCAGGTGTAACCTTATCGTCGCAGCAAATTGCCGTCATGCCAGCACCCACTGCCAAGGGAGTATTAGGCATAGTACGCACCACTGGATAACCAGGTGCATATTCATGGAGCTGCGCCAAGGAGACACTGCCCATAATGGAAAGCACCCAAGCCTCCTTTTTCATGCAGCTGATTAGCTCCTTAGTCAGGGCAACAGGAGCAACCTGAGGCTTAACCGAGAAAATAACTAAATCCGCATCGGCAATAGCAGCCTTATTGTCAGGAGTTGCCATAACTCCATACTTTTCCTTTAAATAATCACAGCGAGCCTGCGTAGGATTACCAATAGCAATTTGCTCGCCGGCAATCAGTCCGCTGCCCACAATCCCCTTAACGATGGCCTCGCACATGGCACCGCCACCGATAAAGCAAATCTTGTTAACATTTAGCTTCTTTATCATAATTCTGTGCCTCGATTATCAAAGCCTAAGCCATTGTCAATATCTACATTTTTAGGTGCACAAATCAAAATGTTGCGGCCAATCTTCTTCATATTACCCTTTAAGGCATAAATTGTGCCGCTGATGAAATCGGTCATACGCTTAGCCACTATAGGGTCTGTATGCTCAAAGTTCACAATTACCGGCTGATTATTATGTAGGCAATCGGCCACTCTTTGGGAATCATCAAAGCTGGTGGGCTCAATCATTTGCATATTGACGGCGCCTACATTATAAGGAGCAGCGGGACGACGAACGGGCTCGCTCACCTGAGCAGGAGCAGACCTTCTTGGCAGCGGTGCAGGAATAGCCCTAGCTTCTTCTCCTCTAGCCTCTTTCTTCTTGGTAAAATCAAAGTTCAAGCGTCTTTTGATAGGAGTGACAGGCTTTTCTTCCTCTTCCTCGTCAAAATCGTCATCAGCTTCCTTTCTGCTAAAAAAGCTTTTCAGCTTATCCTTAGTAGAAAGCTTTTCCTCAGCTGCATCCACAGTGCTAGCTTCTTTAGTAGTTTTGCTAGCTTTGGCACTCTCAACCTTAGCCATTCTTTCCTCGCGAGATTTATGCGGAGCCTGTTCCTCCTCAACCTCGTCAACAATGCCTATGGCATCCATAATATCATCAATAATCTTCATGCTCTTCTTCCTTTATTTCATACTTAGAATTTCAGGCTATAATCTCTTTGACCAAAAAGGGCCGTGCCTACACGCACAGTGTTGGCTCCCTCTTCAATAGCAATAGGATAATCGCCGCTCATGCCCATGGATAGAATATCTATATCCTTGAGCTGCTGCTTTAAACGGCAAAAGGCTCTGTAGCCAGCGGCAAACACAGGCCGTGCTTCCTCGATGTCGTCACACTTTTGGGCAATAACCATGATACCCCGCACCCTGATATGCTTATAGGCAGCCAGCTTGGGTAAAACAGCCTCATAATCAGCCCTTTCGAAGCCAGACTTTTGCTCCTCGTGGGCAATATTCAGCTGTAGCAGAATATCCTGCACCTTGCCAATGCGCTCGGCCTCCTTGTCTAGAGCAACCAACAAACGCTCGCTGTCCACAGATTCGATTAGGTCGAAAAGTGCCACCGCCTGACGAGCCTTGTTGCTTTGCAAATGCCCAATCAAATGCCAGTAGCCCTGTTTCCCTAAGGCCTCCTGCTTATGCTTAGCCTCCTGCACACGGTTTTCGCCTATGCTTTTTATACCTGCAGCCAGGCTTTCTGTGATAACCTCTGGCGGATGATTTTTCGTCACAGCCACCAAAGTCACAGTCTCACCAGTCAGCTTAGCCTCCTTTCGGGCAGCCAAAGCCTTGTCTATTTTTGCCTGTACCTCTTGTAAATTTTCACTTAACAATGTTGAGCCCTCCTAACAGGATATAACTCTCTTTCAACTTATTATTATACAATACCCCTAGCAAGTTTGTCTATATAAAAGTAAAAGAGCCAAGGACTAGCCTTAGCTCTCTTGAAACTTATTCTACAGTAACAGACTTAGCCAGATTTCTGGGCTTATCCACATCACAGCCACGCGCCAGAGCAGCATAATATGCAAAAAGCTGCAAAGGTACAACGGTTAAGAGCGGTGCTAAATATCTGTCGGTCTTAGGAATATAAATTACCTGATCAGCATAATTTACCAAGGAGGTGTCACCCTCAAAGCCAATGGCCAGCACCTCTGCCTCACGAGCCTTAACCTCCTGCAAATTGCTGACGGTCTTGTCATAAATATCCTCTTGAGTAGCAATGATAATAACTGGCACGCCTTCGACAATCAAGGCCAAGGTACCATGCTTTAACTCACCAGCAGCATAGGCCTCGGCATGGATATAGGAAATCTCCTTCAGCTTTAAAGCGCCCTCTAAGGCTACAGCATAGTCTAGGCTGCGCCCCAAAAAGAACACATCATTGCATTGAGCATAGTGAGCAGTTTGCGCCTCAATGAGCTTAGTATTTTCCAAGGTTTGGGCCACCTGCTTCGGCAGCTCCAGCAAGCAGGACACGAGATAACGAGCCAGCTTTTTGTCGATGGTATCGCTTAAGCGGCCAATGTAAATTGACAGCATCAGCATAGCCAAAAGCTGGGTAATATAAGCCTTGGTAGAAGCAACAGCAATCTCCGGTCCAGCATAGGTATAAACCACCTGATCGGCCTCGCGGGCAATAGAGCTGCCTACTACATTAGTTACAGCCAGAGTTCTAGCGCCTAAACGCTTTGCCTCGCGTAAAGCAGCCAGAGTATCACTGGTCTCGCCACTTTGGCTAATAACAATAGTCAGGCTGTTACCATCTACAAGAGGACTGCGATAGCGGAATTCACTGGCAATATCCACCTCAACAGGAATACGGGCCAGCTGCTCTAAATAATACTTGCCCACAATACCAGCATGGTAGGCAGTGCCACAGGCCACAATGAAAATCTTGTTGATTTCTGCCATTTCCTCCTCGGTCCAGTTCAGCTCTGGGAAGTGAATGGTTTGGTCCTCGGCATTAATGCGACCGGTCATAGTGTCACGAATAGCCTTCGGCTGCTCATTAATCTCTTTCAGCATAAAGTGGTCATAGCCACCCTTTTCCGCTGCCTCTGCATTCCAATTGACAATGAAAACCTTTTTGGAAATAGGCACACCATTAACATCCTGCACCCACACCCCGTCGGGAGTAACCGTAGCAATTTCTCCGTCACTCATAATAAAGGTGCGGCGAGTTTCATTAATAATAGCGGGAATATCAGAAGCAATAAAGTTTTCTCCCTCGCCTAAGCCAATGACAAGCGGATTATCCTTCTTGGTGCAGATAATCATATCCGGCTCGTCCTCGCACATAAAGGCCAGCGAATAGGAGCCACGAATCACACGCAGCACCTGCTTTACAGCTTCCTCAAAATCACCCTCATATTTATCCTCTAAAAGATGGGCAACGACCTCTGTATCTGTTTCAGAAATAAACTTATGTCCCTTCGCTAAAAGCTCTTCCTTTAGCTTCAGGTAGTTTTCGATAATGCCGTTATGAACCACGGCGAACTTACCAGCTACATGGGGATGGGCGTTCAAATCCGAGGGACGTCCATGGGTTGCCCAACGGGTATGGCCAATGCCAACAGTGCCCTCAGGCATATTGCCTCCCAGCTTACGCTTGAGGTTTTCTAAACGACCCACGCATTTATCTAAGCGAATTTTGCCCTTATCTAAAACAGCAATACCCGCAGAATCATAGCCACGGTATTCCAGCTTGCTTAAGCCATCCACAAGAAAATCAGCAGCCTTGTGCATGCCTATATAGCCAACAATGCCACACATCTGTGTATCCTCCTCTTAAGCCAGCTCTTTGATGACAACATCAGCAATCAAACCCGCAATTTCCTCTAAGCGTTGTTGCTTGGGGCCTTCAGCCATAATACGAATCAAGGGCTCAGTACCAGAAGCACGCACCAGAATTTGACCATTGTCACCTAATTCCTCTTGATACTTCTTAATAACCTCTTGAATAGCAGCCTTTTCTTCCCAGCCATTCTTATTCTTAACGCGCACATTCAGCAGAATTTGCGGGTATTTTGTCATAATGCCAGCCATTTCTGACAGAGGCTTGTTGTTCGTAACCATAGCACACAAAAGCTGTACAGCAGTTAAAATGCCGTCGCCAGTCTTTGCATATTCAGAGAAAATAATGTGTCCAGATTGCTCTCCGCCCAGGTTGTAGCCGTTCTTAATCATTTCCTCCAGCACATAGCGGTCGCCTACGGCAGTCTTAACAGTTTGACCACCCATTTCCTTCATAGCCTTGTGCATACCGACATTACTCATAACAGTAGTAACCAGCATATTATCCTTCAGCTTATTGCGGCGCATTAATTCTAGAGCACAGATCAGCATAATTTGGTCGCCATCAAGAACCTCGCCGTTCTCGTCAACTACGAGGCAGCGGTCTGCATCACCATCATTAGCAATGCCCACATCAGCCCCCAGCTCCACAACCTTCTTTTGCAGGGCTTCCAGATGAGTGGAGCCACAGCCATTGTTGATGTTAATTCCATTCGGCTCATTGAAAATAGGCATAACCTCTGCACCAAGACTGCTCAAAATCACAGGAGCAATAGCGCTGTTAGCACCATTAGAGCAGTCCATAACAATTTTAAGTCCCTTCAAATCAGCATAGGCAGTGCTCAAAATATGCTTAATATACATTTCTGCCAGGCCATCCTCATAAAAGATTTGTCCAACAGAGCTACCGCTAGCTGCCTTGCTATAATCAATGGGTGTTTCTACAATAGCAGCAATCTCATCCTCTACAGCATCGGGCAGCTTATGACCGGTTTGAGAGAAGAACTTTATGCCATTGTCCTCAAAGGGATTGTGAGAAGCAGAAATTACTACGCCTGCATTTGCCTTAACCTTAGAGGTTAAAAAGGAAACTGCGGGAGTAGGCATAACGCCCAAGAGATGAGCATTACCACCAGCAGAGCAGATACCTGCTGCTAAAGCAGCCTCCAGCATTTGCCCGCTGCGGCGAGTGTCTCTGCCTATAATAATTTTCGGAATATCATTCTTTTCGCGACAGAAATACTTTGCTGCTGCATAGCCCAGCTTAAACGCTAATTCTGGGGTCAATTCAACATTTGCCACGCCTCTTACACCATCGGTACCAAATAATCTTGCCATTTCTAATACTTTCCTCCCAAAATACCTTCGCTAAATGCTCAGCCTTGCCACACGGCTTTATTTCCCAGCGTGCTGTAAATCAGCCTCGTTGTAACTCAAAGCCCTGCTATCCAGCAAGCCTAGCGGTTTTTCATTATATAGATTTAACAGTCACAGCCTTAATATAGTGAGCTTATTCTATTAATATAAGCTCCACTATAAAAAGCTGGTCTGTTTATTTAATTGCTTTAAAGCGCTGCATAATGGCTCTCGCCACATGGTAGCCGTCTAGTGCAGCACTCATAATACCACCAGCATAGCCAGCTCCCTCTCCACAGGGATAGAGCAAATCGTGAGTAACACTCACATAGCTTAGCCTATCACGCTCAATGCGCACAGGTGCGGAGGTTCTAGTTTCAATGCCTGTTAATAAGGCACCTCCGTCATCATAGCCCTTAATCTTTTTGCCAAAGCTCATAATTCCTTCACGCAGGGTGTTGGTAACATAGCTAGGCAGCACCTTGTCCAGGTCGCAAGCAGTCAGGCTCGGCCTATAGGTGGGCTCTACGAGACTCTTTAGGCTAGGTGTACCTTGCTTAATAAAGCTAGCAAAATTTTGCGCTGGTGCGCGATAATTACTGCCACCTGCAGCGAAGGCCAGTCGTTCATATTGCCTTTGGAACTCCACACCAGCCAAGGGGTCGCTGCCAAAATCCTCTTCACCAACATTCACGACTAGGGCGCTGTTTGCTACACCACTAGCACGAGCATTGAGGCTCATGCCGTTGACCACTACTCCACCAGCCTCACTGGCAGCTGCAACCACCTGCCCGCCTGGGCACATACAGAAGCTATAGGCAGTGCGTTGCTTGTCGGGCGTATGGTAAACAAGAGCATAATCTGCAGCACCCAAAAGATGATGGCCTGCAAAGCTGCCGTATTGCGCCCTATCGATAAGCTCCTGCGGATGCTCAATACGAACGCCGATAGCAAAGGGCTTAGCTGTTATAGCAATGCCAGCCTCCTTGATAGCCTTATAGGTATCACGTGCACTGTGTCCACAGGCCAGCACCACAGCCCCAGCCTCTAGTCTACTGCCATCAGCCAGCACTACAGCCGTAACGGCCCCATGCTCAGCAACAAAATCTACTACATGAGTGTTATAGCGAATTTCACCGCCCAAAGCGCGAATTTGCTGACTTAGGCCCTTCACCATGGTTCGCAGCACATCTGTGCCCACATGGGGCTTATGCTCCCAAAGAATATTCTCAGGAGCTCCTGCTGCCACAAAGGTTTCCAAAATATCTGCCATAACGGGGTCGTTAACACGAGTTGTCAGCTTGCCATCAGAAAAGGTGCCAGCACCACCCTCGCCAAACTGCACATTCGAAGCGGGGTTAAAGCTGCCAGTCTCCCAAAAGAGCTGGACATCCTTTACTCTTTCATCCACTGGCTTGCCACGCTCTAAAAGCAAGGGTCTATAGCCATATTTAGCCAGCTCTAAGGCCGCCATGAGACCAGCAGGACCAGCGCCAATAACAACTGGGCGCGCACGCATAGGCATATTACCCAGCTTTAAAGGCTCAGGCTGCTTTTTTTCCCAGGCAGAAATATCCTTATCCAAAAGCAGCTTCTTGCCATATTTTGTAGGAACATCTACATCCACCAGCACATGGTGATTCAGATAAATATTATCCTTTTTACGAGCATCCACAGCCTTACGCAAAATCCGCAGGTCCTTAAGGCTTTCCTCACGAACTCGCAGGCGTTTAGCTACAGCAGCCTCTAACGAAACCTCCTGAGCTAGAAAAATCCGCACATTATTAATTTTTAGCTTCATGCTTCTTCTCCTTGCCCGTATTAATTTCCAGCTTGCCATCTGCAACTGAATCGCGCTGTGGCTCGCTATCGATTTTTGCCACATTCATATGTGCCTTTACAATTCTGCTATCTGTAATGGCACCCTCTGGCAAATCCAGCTCCACAATAGGCGTGCTGCTCTCTACCAGCTTAGAAATATCTAGGGGCTTAGTCTTAATCACTGTCATGCCCTTCAGCTTAGAGGGAGAGGCAGAAATCTTAACCTTCGTAGGCTCCAGCTTATACTCCTTCAGCTCCATGCCTGTGGGCAGCTCTCCAAGAGTCACCAGCTCAACAGGCAGCTCTACCGTCAGCATTTGCTGCACCATGACAGCAGAAACCAGCACACGCTGAGGCGTAATGACGATATTAGGGATATCGTAGCCATCATCACTAACTGCCACAAGCTCGCTTTCGGCCTCAAACAGACCAGACTTATCTGTAACATCTACGGGAGCTACAACCTTGTTAACACGAGCCAGGCGGTGAGTTGCCCCCCTGATAGTAACCATTTGCGGCTTGATATTAACATTGCCCAGAGTTAAATCCTCGGATGCACTGCCAACCATACGCGTTAGCACAGAAACTGTTTTATCACTAATAGTATCTACATAAACAGAAATTTCTTTAGGATTTACGGCGATAACATCACCGATACTCGTTTTAACCTTGACAGGCAGCTTTTGCTGACCCTCTGTAACATTTTTAAAATCTACAGTAGCAAGAATGTCTGAGGCTTCCTTTTTATTTAACACTGTACGCGAACCGCGCACCCGTACATTAATTTTTTGTGGAGCATTGTAGACTGTCATATTCGTGGGCATATTCAGCTGTCCCAAATGCACATCAAAGGAGCGCTCTGTGATAGGATTGTTTTGAATAGAAACATACAGCCACAGTATACAAGCCAGCAGCAGCGCTAAGGCTCTCTGCGGCAAATTTTCCTTTTGCATAATGTCCTTTACAAAGCTTTCAAGGGCTACCAAAAACTTAGTCATGCTTTTTTCCCTCCCACCAGCAAAGGATTTTATCATGCAGCTTAGTCACAAAGCTCTCACGCTTACGAATGGGATCCTTGACATGCTGCTCTAAAATCTTGCGCATATCCTTAGGTGTCAGATAACGCATGAGAGAGCCATTTTTAGCAATAGAAATAGCGCCAGTTTCCTCGCTGACTACTACAGCCATACAATCGCTCATCTCACTAACACCGATAGCAGCGCGGTGACGCGTGCCCAGGGACTGGTCCAAATTACGGTTATCTGTCAAAATCAGCACACAGCTAGCTGCAATAATGCGGTTGCCGCGAATAATAACAGCACCGTCATGTAGGGGTGTATCCTTGATAAAAATTTGCTGCAGCAAGGGATCGCTCACCAGACAATCCATGTGTACACCAGTATCAATACGCTCTTCCAAACCGCTATAGCCTTCAAAAACCATCAACGCGCCCACCTTGTGCTCAGACATCACCTTGCAGGAGGAGGTCACAGCATCCAGCAAATCGTCCAAATCTCTTTCTGTCAAATCAAGACGCTTATGAAAAAGACGGCCACGGCCTAATTGCTCAAGGGCACGGCGCAGCTCTGGCTGGAAGACAACAGGTAGAGCCACTGTCAGCATGGCAATACCATGCTCTAACAGCCAGTTAAAGACATTCAGGTCAAAAAAGCCACTAATAGCACGAATAAAAATCAGCACAATAATACCCTTAGCCAGAGTAGCGGCACGGGTATTTTCCAAAATAACATACAGCTTATAAATCAAGAAGGCTACCAGGATAATATCTACGACATCCATCAACCCTATAGCCAGAGGAATTCCTCTCACTTCAAAGCTCACAGGCTCACCCACCAATCTAACTTCTAATCATATTTTTTTCCGAAAGCTCATACGAGCACTATGGAAAATGTCAACAATTTTACATTTTCCATTATAACACAAAATAAAAAAAAAGCCCATAAAAAATGAGCTTTTTAGTGTAAATTAAGTTAATGAAAAGTTAGCAGCAAATGTCCTCCCTATGATTATGCTATATTTTGTTAAGAAGCACTAGGCTTAGGTATTTCACCATTAATTATCTTGTTATAGTTACTCAAAACATTTGCTTTAACCTGTGCAGCATCAGCCTTAGTTTGACCACTCTTTACCGTATAGTAATTGTAGCTTCCCAAACTATTATTAGCGGTGCTTGCCAAAGCAGCATCACCTTTTGGATTAACATAGGCCCCACCATCATTTTGCAGTGCACCATTTGTCTGATTAATCTTGGGTTGCTTATTCTCATCTAACTGCACCCAGCCGACACGATAAGCAAACTCATTACCATTAACTTTATAAACACAAGCAGTAATCATGGGCACCCAATCGCCAGGGTTATATTTAGACCAATCCTCTGTCGAGTAAACCATATGATAATATCCAGTACCGCCACCTTGCGTACTATCATAAAAAGACCAAGCCTTAGGCTCAATCAATAAATCATCAAGAGAAATACTATCAACTAAATCCCTTAAGCTTTTATCAGCATCGGAGCCGCTAATTGTGTACTTATTATTATTATTAGCAGCTTCCTTTAAAGCCTCAGAAATAGTCAATATGTCCTTATCACGCACTGGTCCTAGGATTCTTACAACCCTGTCAATTACACTAGATACTCCCCCACTGATACCAGCATCAGAAAAATATACACCGCCTACGCCACAAACGAAAGCCAACAACACTGCATATTCAACCATGGCAATACCCTTTTGTCGCATTCTTTTTCTTAAACTACGCAGCATTCTTGACCCGTCCTTTCTCACACAATTTTGCAACAATCCGCTTAAGTATGATAAGATTTTTGATTATATAACTCAATTTAAAAACCAAGATGCATTATTTTAACACAAATCGATGAATATGTCTAGTATACAATGTGAAATAAAAGGAATCAAATTGCTTTGGGTAATAGCTTTTTTACCAGTCAGCAGCAACTAGATACCAAACATACACAGCACCTAGACATAAATAAGGACCGAAAGCAAAATAATCCTTGCGCCCCTTTTTACGCAAAAGCAGCAAAATTATACCGCCAATACCACCAGCAATTGACCCATAAACAAAGGTATGGATGATATCCATTGGACCAAACCATAAGCCTAAGGCAGCCATCAGCTTTACATCGCCGCCACCAATAGCACCTCTTGACACTAAAGCAAGCACAAGCATAACAAAAAAGGCTCCTGCGGCAGCTAGGCAAGCACCTAGCCAGCCATAGGGGACATCAAAAATTCTCCACAGACCGACTATAGCTAAAAGCAAATTCTGCTCATCAAAGATAAACTGATACTTATAATCAATAAGACACACAACAAGCAGATTCACCAGCAGGAAACAGCTTAGCAGTTGTCCCTTGAAGCTAGCTGGATATAAAGTCCCTGCTACTAAACAAAAATAGACCAACGGCAGCAACAGCCTTCGCGGACATATAGGCGGCTCATAAACAAGCCCCCACTCTGCAAAATCCTCTGGCTTACTGCGTAACAGCTTGTCAATGCCCACCTCAAAAGCCAAGGTCAGACCATATGCAATTGGCAAAAGGATGAGTAAAATAACAGCTATGGACATGAGCTAGACCTTTCTGAAGCACGAAGGATGAGGTGATAAAAAAGTCATTGTATATTCCATTTGAATTGCCACGCTTTCACGGCCAAACTGCCACACTAAAACGCTGAAATTGCCACACCTTCACGGAAGATACCACAATTCTTATTGTTTACTATATAATAATAGTGGCACGTATTTGCGTGACTATTATTATAAGGAGGTCCTTCTAATGTTGGACTATATTGAGGCTCTAAGGCTTAGGAGTCTGCACACCACCATGCGAAAAATGGAACTAAGCCTCAAAAGCCACCACAGCACAATCAGTGAGTTTTTTAAACGAGCAGATGCCCACAATCTCACGTGGCCAGTACCAGATGGTACTACTAATGAATCTATTTGCTCTATGCTTTATCCAGAAAGAGCAAATGATTTGCTCGGACTTAGGGCACAGCCAGATTACGAATCTATACATAAAGATCTGGCTAAAAGAGGTACTAATCTTACCTTATTGTGGGAAGAATATGAAACTAAAGCAAGAAATGCTGGTCTCATCCCTTACAAATACTCCCAGTTTTGTGACCTCTACCGCAAATGGGCTCAAACCAAGAAAGCCACTATGCGTATTAAACACAAACCAGGCGATGCCATGCAGGTGGACTGGGCTGGCACAACTATTCCCATAACAGACTGCTACACTGGAGAGATATCAAATGCCTACCTTTTTGTTGCCGTATTACCCTGCAGCTGCTACACCTATGCTGAAGTGTGCTCGGATATGAAATCTGGCAATTGGCTCCTCTGCCACGTGCATGCATATAGATACTTTGGTGGTTCCACTCGTCTCTTAATTCCAGATAACCTCACAACTGGTGTTAAATCCAACACAATCTATGAGACCGTAATTAACAAAAGCTACCAGGATCTATCCGACCATTACAATACTGCTATTGTACCTTGTAGAGTAAAACATCCTCAGGATAAGAGCCTTGCTGAAAGCAGTGTCAGATTTGCAAGTACATGGATTATTGCTGCTCTTAGAGAGCGCAAATTCTTTAGCGTATCTGAAGCACAGCAAGCAGTACTAGAGATGCTGGACAAGCTGAACAAAAGGCCTTTTAAGAAACTTGCTGGCTGTCGCTATGACGCTTTTATTAACGAAGAAAGGGAATTCCTACAGCCATTGCCAGCTGAAGATTTTGAGCCAACAGTGTGGTCTACGGCTAAGATTAATAGAGACTATCTTATTACAGATGGCCTGAACAAATACTCTGTACCATTCAATTTAATTGGTGAACAGGTTGATATTTGTCTAACTAAGAATAGAGTTGAAGTGTTCTTCCATGGAGCTAAGGTTGCCACTCATAAGCGTCTTGACAAATACAGGAAAGACCCTGTGATTAATCCAGACCATATGACTACAGAACACAAAAAGTTTCTTACATACAATGCTGAAGACTTCAAGGAATGGGCTGGACAAATTGGCCCTCATGTTCTCAAAGTTGTAGAATACTTTCTAAGCGCGGGCAAAGAACCTGAGCAGGGATACAAGCCTTGTAGTAGCCTGAAGCGGCTAAGTGGTAAATATGATGACCACCTTCTACAAGAGGCTTGTGAGAGAGTGCTTGCCCTAACTTCTGCCCCAACCATTAAGAATATTACCTTACTCATTAAAAATAATAACATTAAAGTCACCAAGGAACCTTCTAGTTCTAAACCAAAGGCAAAAGCAGATAACAGCTATGCATTTGTAAGAGGTTATGACTATTATGGCAAGGATGGTGATTTAAAATGAGTGGACAAGGAAGCATTATTGAGAACCTAAAAGCAATGAGATTTAGTGCTATGGCTAGAGAATACGAAGTACAGCTAGAAAGCAGCCATGCATACCAAAATTTAGGGTTTGAAGACAGATTTGGTTTCCTAGTAGATGCAGAATGGAACAAAAGACAGGCTAATAAACTTAACCGTTTTATCCGCAATGCATGCTTCTCTAACAACAATGCCTCAATTGAGAACATTGAATATTGGGAAGACAGGAAACTCGACAAAGGCCAGATTATTAGGTTTGCTACTTGCCAATACATTGAGGAAGGCCACCATATTATCCTAATGGGAGCTTCTGGATCGGGCAAAACCTATATAGCATGCGCCTTAGGAATTGCAGCTTGTAGAAAGTTTAAGAAGGTAAAATACATCCGTATGCCAGAGCTTTTGGACGAGGTTAAAGTAGCAATTAGCTCAGGCACGTTGAAAAAGCTCATTGCAGTATATACCAAGCTCGACCTTCTTATCCTTGATGAGTGGCTTTTGCGCAGTCTTTCCGGTGAGGAAGCTTACCACATCTTGGAAATTGTGGAAGCTCGTGAACACCGCTCTACAATCTTCTGTACTCAATTCGACAGCAAGGGTTGGCTGGAACGCATTAACTCCAGTGATGAAGGAGAAAGCCCATTGTCTGATTCTGTAATTGACCGCATTGTCCATAACTCCTACAAAGTACCAATCTATGGGCTCAAGTCCATGCGAGAGCGCCATGGTATTAAAGATAACGAGTAATAGCAAATAAAAAGTTTTTAAACAGCGATAACAGGTAACGCTGTGGTAATAGCCACATTGAAAATGTGACTATTACCACTACGCTATATGTTATATAGGTAGTGTGGCACCTTCCGTGACAGTGTGGCAGTTTGGCCGTGAAGGTGTGTCAATTTCGCCGTGAAGGCGTGGTAACTCGTCTGGAATATACATCCTGCCGTTGCAAGTGGGACACATTTACA